>JAAYFA010000122.1 GCA_012728445.1 Clostridiales bacterium
CTCAACAACTAGTTGTTTGTGTTTGTCGCTTAAACTAATGGGCGGACAAACAGAAATAGAATCGCCCGAATGAATCCCTGATTTTTCAATATGTTCCGAGATGCCGGGAACCAAGCACTCTGTCCCATCGCAAATTACGTCAACTTCAATCCCCGTCGCATTAAAGATATTTTCCGCCGAAAAAGGAATTTCCAGCTCGGTCAACATACTGCTTATTCTACTCGTATCTGTCAGAATCTCGAGAAGATCTTCGCTTGCTCCAATCATCTCTAAATCAATCTTTGATAGCGCACTTGTCAATCCGGCAAAGTTTTCTCCCGAAAATTGAGTGATAATCCCCCAAGGACGCTCGGCAAAAATTATATTTTCAATAACTTCTGAACTCAAAGGTTCTATATAAAGACGCTCAGCAATGGAATAATCGGTAGAAACCCCTTCGGGGTTGTCATTAACAACAATAACTCTGTAGCCGGCAGACTTTAACGTCTTAATACATTCTACCAGACAAAACTCAAGTTCGCTGCCGTGCCCGACCGTTACAGGTCCAGAGCCAACAACCAGAATTTTTTTCTTCTCGTCTTTGCCATCATTTGCAATCTTAAATGCTTCGCAATCATCACCGAACGAAGAAGAATAATACGAACTTACCGCATCAATATCGGTCGCATGTTTTGAATTTGATGCCTCAATTTGTGAAATGCGATTCAATTTATCAAGAAACCAGTGGTCAATTTTAGTCAGATCACAAATAGTGTCAACAGGCAATCCGCGTTTAAGTGCTTCGAATACTGCAAATATCCGTTCATCGTTTGATTCGCGTATGGTCTCCAGTACCGCTGCATCGTTAGCTGCAGAATATTTTTGGCGTTTTAACAACGAAGAACCTTTGTCAATTGAACGAACGGCTTTCAGGAAAGCATGCTCAAAATTTTCGCCAAAAGACAGGGTTTCTCCCGTTGCCTGCATTTCTGTGCCAAGTTTTCTGTCAACATTCTCGAATTTTTCAAAAGACCATTTCGGGAATTTAACCGCACAATAATCTAATATAGGTTCCTGATACGCCGTTGAGCTGCTTGTTAACTCGTTTTTTATGTCTATCAAATTACAGCCTGCGGCAATTTTGGCACAAACCCTCGCAATAGGATATCCCGATGCTTTAGAAATGATCGTAGATAATCTGCTGAAACGCGGAATTATCGACAAAACGACATATTCACTACACTTCGGGTTTAGAGCAAATTGTATGCCACAGTTACCGACAATTTCCAGTTTGGATATTATATTTAATGCGGCAGCACGCAAATCAAGGCTTTCATCATCTGTAAGGGTTTGCGCCGGTATAATGATGATGCTGTCCCCCGAGTTTATGCCAACGGGATCCAAATTTTCCATGTTGGATACGAAAATACAATTTCCGCTATGATCTCGAATCGTCTCACATTCAATTTGCTTCCACCCCGACACACATTTTTCAATGATAACCTGACGCAAAAGCGACGCTTCAAGGTAATCATTCGCTTTTTCGGATAATTGCTCAATGTTATTACAGACTTCGAAACTTTTGTTCCCTACTTCATACGCGGTCCTAATTATGACAGGATACCCTGACATATCTGCAAAGCAAACTGCATCTTCAACGCTTTCTACGGTTGCAGAATCAAGAAACGGTTCCTTTGCAGACGTTAAGAACTGTTTTAAACCTTCTCTTTTGTCAAGACTTTGAACATCGTCATTGTTTATAGACAGCAACACAACTCCCTTTTCATCCAAGAAGCCACTTTGCTGTAGTTCAAGAGCAATTTCAAATCCTTTTTCTCCGCCCATTGTCGGCAAAACACAATCCGGCTTTTCAATTGCGATTATTCTTTTTACAACATCAATGTTTAAAGGTTCAATGTAAACGGCATCGGCATAGTCTTTATCGGTAACAATAGAAGCGGGGTTGGCGTTAACGACAATGACCCGAATCCCCTCTTCCTTGAGCGCAAGACATGCTTGGACACAAGAATAATCATATTCCGCCGATTGACCGATGACGACCGGACCGGATCCGATAATCAAAACACTTTTTAGGCTACTGCACATTCTTTCGGACCCTTTCAATGATAAAAATAAAATTTTTCTTCAAAATAAAGTCCTCATCAAGAAAGTGAAAGCTTTGGTAAAAAGCTGATGATTTCGTCCCTCATTCTGATTACTTCGGACCGGGCCGCAGCTGCATACTCGCGCTCATCGCAACCGGACTGTTTATAAGCGCACATCACAGC
>JAAYFA010000365.1 GCA_012728445.1 Clostridiales bacterium
TATTATGTCTTCCGTAACGGCAAAGGTGACCTACAAACTCCGTGACGATATCTTTGATAAAATCCACCGACTCCCCTTCGGTTTTTATGACAAAACCACACACGGCGAGGTGCTTAGCAGAATCACCAATGATGTCGACACCATCAGCCAAACGCTCAACCAAAGCCTGACGCAAATCATCACCTCCATCACCACCCTGCTCGGCGTCACTGTGATGATGCTCAGCATTAGCTGGCGGCTCACGCTGGCCGCCGTGTGTGTGATTCCGGTGAGTATGCTTTTTGTCATCGCTATCGTCAAAAAATCGCAGAAATATTTTAAAGCCCAGCAGAAATACCTCGGCAAGGTCAACGGTCATGTGGAGGAAATGTTCGGTAGCCATATAATCGTCAAGGCTTTCGGCGGTGAAGAAGAGTCCGCCGAGATATTCGCGGAGTATAACGACACGCTGTATAAATCCGCGTGGAAAGCCAACTTCCTTTCCGGCTTGCTGATGCCGATTACCAACTTTATCGGCAGTCTCGGCTATGTGGCTATCTGTATCCTGGGCGGAATCTTTGCCTCAAACGGCTCCATGACCGTCGGCGGAATTCAAGCCTTTATTCAATATGTCCGCTCCTTCACACAGCCTATCTCCCAAGTAGCCAATATCTCCAACATCCTGCAGCAAACAGCAGCAGCCGCGGAGCGTGTTTTTGAGTTTTTAGAGCAGACGGAACAAGTGGCGGAAGACCCTGCCGCCATTTCCGTCAATACGGACGACACCGTGCCGGACACCGAAACGCTCAAACACATCAAGGGCCATGTTTGTTTTGAGAATGTATCCTTCGGCTACAACCCCGACAAAATTATTGTTCGTGACTTCTCCGCCTGCATCATGCCGGGGCAAAAAATCGCCATCGTCGGCCCAACGGGGGCCGGCAAAACGACCATCGTCAAGCTGCTCATGCGCTTTTATGACGTGAACACCGGTGACATTACCATCGACGGCCACAGCATTCGGCTGTTCAAGCGGGATGAACTCCGCTCCTTATTTGGCATGGTCTTGCAAGATACCTGGCTCTTTAACGGCACCGTGGCAGACAACATCCGCTACGGCAACCTGGACGCCACGGATGAGGACGTTAAAAACGCCGCCAAATCCGCACAGGTACACCATTTTGTCAAAACCCTGCCCGACGGCTATAATATGGTGCTCAATGAGGAAGCGAGCAATATCTCCCAAGGGCAAAAACAGCTGCTGACCATCGCGCGCGCCATTTTGGCCAATCCGGAAATTTTAATACTCGACGAAGCAACCAGCAGTGTAGACACCCGCACAGAGGTCCTGATTCAAAAGGCGATGGAAAACTTAGCGAAAGGGCGCACCAGTTTTGTCATCGCGCACCGCCTATCCACCATCCGCAATGCCGATTTGATTCTCGTCATGGACGACGGCGACATTGTTGAACAGGGCACGCATACCGACCTCCTCGCGGCAAATGGCTTTTATGCCAATCTCTACAACAGCCAGTTTGAGCCGGCGGGCTAATGCAAATTTTTCATTAAAATCAAGCTTCTCTTTCTTCGGCACAGCGTATAAAAGTGAAGCGGCATCAAGTATTATACTTGATGCCGCCTTTTTATTTCGCCTTTATTTGCCATCCACCAGAATCAGATATAAAATTAAAATCACCAGGCCGGCAATCCACCAGCCTTTGCCGCCGGAACAGCCGGATGGCCTGCCACCACCGCCGCCCGAATGATTTTCTTCATCACCAAGCACAGAGAAAATGACAATATCGTTTACCGGGTCCCCGCCGAAAATACCCCTGTCGTCCATTGTCTCGCCTTCTTTCCGATTACAGTATAGCATGATCGATGGGACTAAAAAAGGACATGGGCAGGTGATAGGATAAAACACTTGCTTCCACAAACATTTTGCGGTAAAATAAGTTTACTTGAGCAACCATATAAATAAAAATTGGATAGAAGGGAGAACAAAATGTTATCGTCTTTTTTTACTAAGGTTTTCACGTTCATTCTTTCGGTCATCATGTTCCTATCAACCTGGCTATGCCCTGTCCCCAAAAACGCAGCGGTCATCACTTTTGATGCCAACCCATCAACCGGCTACTCATGGGTTTGCGAAATGGACCCGGAGGGTATTGTCGAAGTTAACAAAGAGTTCTTTAAAAATCCGCCCCGCTTCAACCCCGTCGCCGGCGCATCCGGAACCTATACTTTTGTTCTTATGCCCCTAGCGGACGGAGAAACCACCTTAACCTTCTACTACATGCAAACTTGGCTGGGGCACGAAAGCGCAGCCCGGGTTGAAAGCTATGACTTTACGGTAACAGACGGCGAAATTCACATGGAAGGACCGATTTTCGGCTGGATGTAGCGGTTAAAAATGGGGCTGTCTTGAAAGAGACGGTCCTTTTTTTGTTTCCCTAATTTTGCTCAGGGATCATTTCAAGTTCAGCAACACTTTTGAGTTTTTCAATAACTACGGTCAATTCAGCAATTTTAATGATATCTTTGGAATCGAATACATATATTTCCTGCATCCTATCAAAAACCTTAATAAATTCATCATCATCAATGGCTTTTTTCAAGTAAGAAAAATCCTTAATCGACTTTTCTGCCAAACCGCTTCCTAGACGCACCTTTTCTTCTCTTCTTTTATAATCTATCATTTTCCTCAGCGCAACAATATCAACTATCATTGCCTGAATCCTTTTATCTTGAAGCAAAACAGTTACGTCATACAAATGCTTCGCAACATCAAAATAGTCCTTCCTAATATAATAAAATTCAGCGGCAAAAATCTTGTCGACAAATATTCTCTCCATCATCATTGTTTGAATAATAAATGAGCCGGTATCATATGTTGAAATAAGTATTTGCCTCTGTTCTTCTGTTGCTTTATCATAAATAATCGGAGCTATCTTAATGGGCGCCATCGGCGCGCTCACGGTAAAAGATGTTGCTTCAATTTTTACTCTGCCAAACCTCTGCAAAGAGTCATTCACATCAATATCCACGACCGAAGTATAGTTGAAAATACTCGTGATGCTTCCTTTTCGATTATCGTTTTCGGCATCATTCTTGTTCCGTGGAAGTGAACTAAACCTTTTCGCGGCATTTTCCAGCCTAGTTTTCGCCTGGCTGTTTGAACATCCGTCAATTGAAACTGTTAAGTCAATATCCTCCGAGAACCGCCGGATTCCGCCCAACGCTTTATACAACGCAGTACCGCCCTTAAAATATGCCGGCAAATCTTCTTGCTTGTTTGCGAGTTCTTCAAGAAGAAGGGTCACATAATAGTCTTTTTCCAGAATATCCGGTCTGATATTTGTCTGCTCTGCTACATTAAGAATCAATGTCCGAA
>JAAYFA010000340.1 GCA_012728445.1 Clostridiales bacterium
CCACTTGACCACCGGGCCTTGTTGGTAGCGGCAGTTGGAGTCGAACCAACGACACTCCGGGTATGAACCGAATGCTCTAGCCAACTGAGCTATGCCGCCAAATGCTACCGTTTAAGGCTTTCCTATTATAAGATATGGTTACGGATTTGTCAACACATTTTTTTGGAATCTTTTATTGCTATTCCGAAAAAAAGAAAACAAAATTTTCATGGGAGATATTGTTTTATGTGGATGGTTGGTATAATATAGTTATATAAGCGATAACGGAGATGAAGCAATGCGTCAAAGAGCGATAATAATAAGCTGTCTTGCCTTGGCATTCGTGATCTTGGCGGGGTGCATCTTCATGCAAGCCGGCGTGTCGAGCGGAGCTAACCAAAAGACTACGCAGGCGAGCACAACGGCCCAGCCGACAACGCAGGAGACCTCGGACAGCTCGACAGAGGATAGCACCGCGACGACCGAACAGCCGCAGCCGGTCTTTTTGCACACCGCGCAGGAAAATGAGCCGGGTGCCTCAAAGTCCTTTACACAGCACAACGAAAACTACGCATACGGCGTACTCTACCCTTCTATCGGTAATGAAACTGTGGACGGGCAGATAGAAGCTTTTGCAAAAAGCATTACGGATGGCTTTGACGAAAGTGCAGCGGGTTTCGTTGCCGGCCCTTCACGGGAGCGGGCAATTATGCGAGCCGACTACAAGGTCTATATTTCAACCAATGCCGCACAAGACGTTCCCGGCTCTTATAATTTATTGAGTGTTGTTTTTGAGATATCCCCGGGTGTTTTTGGGAGCGGGGCAAGGGGCACAAAAATTGCCACCTTGCTTTTTGATTTAAACACCGGCCGGCGCCTCATGCCGGCGGAAGTCTTTGGAGCCGATTACCCGGCGGTCATAGCCGGTAAAGCGGTCGCTGCGTTTGCGGGCAATGCGGAGTATGCCGCACAGATGAATACAGAGATTTTTACGGTCAATACGGCCCCGATAGCGGAAAATTTTTTGAACGTTGCTTTTATACAGGGGCAGGCTGTTTTTTATTTTGATGCGGGGCGGATTCTGCCGGAAAACTTTGGCTGTGTGAGTGCGGCTATCCCTGTGACGGAGCTATATCAGGTTTTGCGAATAAGAGTAAGTGAAAGAGCCCCGTTTCGGATGTTTGGCACGGAAGAAAAGATGATTGCACTGACATTTGACGACGGCCCCAGGGCGGAAAAAACTGCGAGACTGCTTGACGCACTGGACAAAGTCGGCGGCAGAGCGACCTTCTTGGTTTTAGGGATGATGATAGACAAAGCCCCCGATATGGTGAAAAGAGCGCATCTTGCGGGGAGCGATATTGAAAACCACTCCTATGACCATAAAAAAATGTTGCCGACGATGAGCGAGGCAGATATCCTTTTCCAGCTCACGGAGTGCGACAACAAAATAATAAACATCACGGGTGTGCGGCCGACATTTTTCCGTATACCCTACGGTTTTAACAACACGAATGCCGACAGACTAGCCGACAGGCCCATAATCGGCTGGGGCTTTGACACGACGGACTGGATGTATAGCGATACGAAAAAGAAAAACAGAACCCCGGCGGAACGGGATGCAGACAAACAAAAGATTATTGACCGCACGCTTGAGAAAGTGCAGGATGGCGACATCGTTCTGATGCACGATATTCATCTGTTTACCATAGAGGTTTGCGAGGCGCTTATACCGGAGTTTGCCGCGAGGGGCTTTCAGCTTGTGACGGTGAACGAACTTTTTAGCGCAAGAGGCATTAAGCCTGTGAACGGTCAGCATTACAGCAACGCAAGAAGATAAATCCACCCATACGAAATAGTCAATCGCCCTGAACTCCAAAGAGTCAGGGCGATTTTTTCAGAAGTTTTATAATCGGAATTGTATACGCTAACCGATCAGCTTTTCCATACGCGTAATGAGGGGTTCACTGCGGGTGACGGAAATGTTATTGATGAAGAACACATCCTTGATGCCGTTTTGCGTGACAAAATCGACTACATTGCCGTTCCAGTAGCGGTAATCGACGATGTGGATATTTTGATAATGCGGCACTAAAAACGGAATAAAGGCGTTGGCATAGGATTCCTTGAATACGAAGCAGGAAGAACCATCGGTTAAATCCTTGTTTTCAATCAGGGCGTAGGGATTGTCCCCGCCGATAAAGGTGCTGTACTTGCTTTCCGCCCCCCAGGTGCTGACATCCGTTATTACGCCCCATTTAAAGGACTTGCCTTTTTTGTCGGTAATGGTCATCTGCGTGCTGCCCGGCGGTTTAAAAACCTCTATCGTATCCGGCGTTTTACTCAGCGTTGCGTCTTTGTTGGTGGACGCATAGAAGGAGCCGAGAAAGCCTTCGTATGAGACCTTTTCATACTGAGCAAGAGGCACCGGGGCAAGGCCCTTTACCTTTGCCCACTGCTCGTAGCCGTAGTAGGCGCCGCGCGCCGTCCAGTGATGGTCGGTGCGGAAATACACGTATTCGGTATTATGAGCCATCAGCGTATCGTAAACGCTGATGGTTTTGACGGTTGGTTCCATCAAGGCGTACATGTAATCGATAGCCTTTTTCTGGTCGGAGCTGTTGATGGAACTCTTCATATTTTCCGGCAGGGTGATGGCGGTGCTGTTGGGGACAATCATTTCGTAAAAGCCGACGTCGCCCAGTTTGCTCGCCGTTTTGTTGACCAAGGCAGCGTAGCGCCCGGCCATATCCGTGCGGAAGTTATAATACTCAAAAGCTTGGTTGCCATAGAGTAAAACGGTGCCGAAGGTTTGAGCGGTCGACATATCGGGGGGCTCGGTGGTGGCCGGGGGCACAGTTGTAGTCTCACTCTCTAGTGCAGATGTGGAGGGCGCCGGGGCTGTCGAGGCGGGCTTAACGGGCGCATCGGGGATGTCATCGCCTTGCTCTACCTCACCTTGTATTTTAATGGCGTTGATGCCGTACAGCCGGTGCAGGGCACCGTTGGCGGAGATAATTTTTTCGCGGAAGGGGAAAGTGTCCGAAAACCAAAGATCGATGTCTTTAAAATAACGCCCTTCAAACAGCGATGCGGCGCTGAAGGCGGGGAAAGGGGAAAGGACACGTTTTTCGCTTGCGGAAACCGTTGGACGCAGCGGTATTAAAAACGAAACGACAAAACCAACCGCTAGGATAAGCATGAAGACAAGTATCTTCAGGTTCCCCGGTGCATGGTCATTTCGTTCTTTTTGAAAAACAGGTTTCTTCTTTCGCTTATACATCTAAAACCCTCGCCTTAAAACTGAAAATATAAAAACGGGTTGTAACTGTTGCCCACCAACGCAAAGGTGGACAGGATGATGATAGCCGCGACAGCGAAGACTTGCAGGTAGCCGTATATGCCTGCCACGGGTTTGTCGCGAAATCTTTTGGCGGTTGGAATCTTTGCGAGCATTTTTAACAGCGGTGTTGTCGCTAAGACAGCAACGATGAGGAAAAAGATATAGTTCTGCCACATCGTTTTTGCCTCAAAGCTTGTAAAGGCGTTGCCGTTGGCGCCGAACAAGCCCTTGAGCACAACCCAAACCAGCGGTAAGCGGCGGAAGCGGAATAAAATCCAGCCAAAGTAAACCACGGCGAGCAGGTAGGCGTGACGGAAGATTTTTGGCATTTTTTCAAGCACTTTGCCGAAAAACAGCTTTTCCAGCGCGATGAAAACAAAGAAGTACAGGCCCCATAGCACAAAATTCCAGCTCGCGCCGTGCCACAGGCCGGTGAGCAACCAGACCACAAAAAGGTTCAAGATAGTGCGCCCGGTCCCTTTGCGGTTGCCACCCATGGGGAAATACACGTAATCTCGGAAAAAGGTGCCGAGCGAAATATGCCATAAGCGCCAGAACTGGGAGACCGAGGTGGCGGTGTAGGGATATTTAAAGTTTTCTTTGTAGTGGAAGCCGATCATCAGTCCCATGCCGATGGCCATATCCGAATAGGCGGAAAAATCGAGATAAATTTGCAGCATAAAGGCGAGCACACCCAGCCACAGCAACAGTGCCGGCTTTGCACGGAGCAGGGATGTGTTTGCCGTGAGCATTTGTAGGTCGGAGGCGATTTTGTCCGCCAGCAAAACGGTGTCCGCTATAGAGCCGCAGGTGTTCGCGAGCAGGGCTTTTTTCGCAAGACCCACCGCAAATAGATTGATCCCCATGCTGAATTCGGATGGGGAGGACGTGCGCAAAAGAATTTCGTCCGATATGTCTTTATAACGCACAATAGGACCGGCGATGCACTGGTGAAAGAGGCTGACGTACATGAGTAGCCGTGAAAAATTTTGCTGTGCCGGCACCTCACCGCGGTAAACATCCACAACATAGGAAAGAATTTGGAAGGTGTAGAAGGAAATACCGATAGGCAGCGCAATGGTCGGGATAACCCGCGGCAAGCCGGTGAGGCTCTGCAGGTTCGTCGCGACAAAGGGGCCGTATTTGAATAGGCCCAACAGCCCGAGGCTAACCACGCAGGCGAGGATCAGCCACAGTTTTGCGGCACCGGTGCCGCGGGAGCGTTCAATCAGCAGGGCAAACATCCAGTCCGCAAGCGCCATGCCGATGAGCAAAAGCACATACTTCGGTTCGCCCCACGCATAAAAAAACAGCGAGAACATCAGCATCACGGCATTTTTCGTGCGGATATTCTTCGCCAGTCCGTAACACAAGAGGTTGAGCGGAAAAAAGACATATAAAAAAATCAAGTTGGAAAAAACCATAATTCAGTTGCCTTCTGTGTGTATTTTTTGATGTTTTATAGAGTTATCAGGATTGCGGCAACAGATAGTCTTTAAATTTGTCCAACAGCCGAATATCCGCAATGGCTTTCATATAAAGGCCGTCTGCCCGAAAATCTTCTTCAAGAATAACGCCTTCGCGTCGGAGTTCCGCCGCGTCGCCGCCTGCGGAGTAGGGGAAAAGCAGCTCCGCCTGACGGCGGTTCGGGGGTAATGCTTTCGCAATTTCGTGTAAAAGGGCATCCAGCCCCTGCCCTTTCAGGGCGGAAATCATAACGCTCTTACCGATGACCGGCATGTCAAAAATACCGGGCGCCAAGTCACATTTGTTCATGACGGTGATCACGGGCGTATCGCCGCATTTCAGTTCATCCAGCAGTTCGGCGGTGACCTTTAAATGCTCCGCACATTCAGTGCTCGAGGCGTCACAAACAGTCAAAATCACCGACGCCGAGGCGGCTTCCTCAAGTGTTGATTTAAACGCTTCAATCAGGTGATGCGGCAGCCGGCGGATGAGACCGACGGTGTCAATCAGCATCACGCGCCGCCCGTCCGGTAAAGTCAGTGCGCGGGAGGTGGGGTCAAGGGTCGCAAAGAGCTTGTCTTCAACGAGCACGCCGGCTTGCGTGAGGGCGTTCATCAAGGTGGATTTGCCGGCGTTCGTGTAGCCGACAATCACCACGCTTTCTACGTTGTCCTTCGTCCGTCTTGCCCGGGCGATGTCACGCCTTTTTTGCAAGTTCTCTAATTCGTCTTCAAGGTTCTTTATTTTTCTGCGAATGTGCCTGCGGTCGGTTTCAAGCTTGGATTCACCGGGGCCTCTCGTACCGATGCCGGCGCCCAGGCGCGAAAGCTCCACACCCTTGCCCGTCAAGCGGGGCAGGGCATACCGCAGTTGGGCGAGTTCTACTTGAAGCTTGCCTTCGCCGCTGCGGGCACGGGCGGCGAATATATCCAAAATAAGCGTTGTGCGGTCAATCACACGCACACCGGTTTCGTTTTCAATGTTTTGCAGCTGCGCCGGCGAAAGTTCACTGTCAAAAATGATCAAGTCGGCTTCGTTGGCTTCGCAAAACTCTTTTATTTCCTCCAGCTTGCCTTTGCCCACATAGGTCGCGGCGTCCGCTCTGTCACGGTTCTGGATGATTCTCGCCAAGACTTCCGCCCCGGCCGTTTGCGCAAGTTCTTCCAGCTCGTCCAGCGAAGATTCTGCGTCGTACTCGCCTGTGTCAATAGCGGCGAGCAAAGCCTTTTCGGGTGCCTGCGAATTTTCGTACAACTCCATTTTGGGGTTCATGTCCTTCCTTTACTATCGGGCAACAGTTGGTGAGCGATGGATCAATAGCCTTCGGGGTTTTGGGACTGCCACCGCCAAGAGTCCTCGCACATTTCGTCGATTCCTCTGACAGCTTTCCACCCGAGCTGTTCGAATGCCTTGCCGGGGTCCGCATAGCAGGTGGCAATGTCCCCGGTTCTCCGCTCGGCAATTTTATAGTTAATTTTTACACCGGATGCTTTTTCGAAAGCTGCAATAACATCCAGCACACTGTAGCCTTTGCCGGTGCCTAAGTTATATATATCAAGTCCCGGGCTTTGGAGTACTTTGTCCAGTGCGGAAATATGCCCCATGGCCAAATCGACCACATGAATATAGTCCCGCACACCCGTGCCGTCGGGCGTGTCGTAATTGCTGCCGTGCACCGTCAAAAACGGCCGTTTGCCTACAGCAACCTGTGTGATGTAAGGCATGAGGTTGTTTGGTTCTCCATTGGGGTTCTCGCCGATTCTGCCACTTTTATGGGCACCGACAGTGTTGAAATAGCGAAGCAAGGAGATGCTCCAACTATTGTCCGCCGTATAGATATCTTGCAGAATCTGCTCGATGAACATTTTTGTCGTCCCATAGGGGTTGGTCGCTTTGCCCAGAGGCATGTCCTCGCGCAGGGGCGAAATGTTTTCGCTGCCGTAAACGGTTGCGGAGGAGCTGAATACGATCTTTTTGCACCCCGCTGCTGCCATAGCTTTGCAAAGGTTTATGGTGCCGGATACATTGTTGTCGTAATAAGTCAGTGGGATTTGGGTGCTTTCACCAACCGCCTTGAGCGCTGCAAAATGAATGACGGCGTCCACTTTATTCTCTGTAAAAATGCCGTCGAGGGTTGCTCGGTCAAGGATGTCGCCTTCATAAAACTTCAGGTCGCGACCGCCCAACTCTTTTATCCTATCAACGCTTTCTTTCTTGCTGTTGGAAATATTATCGAGTATAATAATATCGTATGAGGTCTTCAAAAGCTCCACACAAGTGTGCGAGCCGATGTAGCCCGCACCGCCGGTTACCAGTATTGTCATTATTATCGCCTATTCTGCGCGCTGTATTTTTATCATCCTGTTCCGCGCACAAAAACGGATGGATTATAGCAGGTGTTTTATAAAAAAATGACCAAATACACTACTGTCTATTATAAAGCAATTGCCGCAAAAATCAACAGCAAAAAAATCACTTTGGGGGGAATACAAAATAGTAGGATTTGAAGAAGTTTTCAAGGATGAAGAGGTTGCCTTATTCATCGAACAAAGCAACGATGTTTTGGGTGCAATAGGGTACACGGAGCACGGCTTAGCGC
>JAAYFA010000242.1 GCA_012728445.1 Clostridiales bacterium
ACGCGGTTCGTGCGGTCGGCCAGCTAGCCAACAAAAAAAGCATTGAGATTGTTGAAACCCCGGATTCGACACTTTGCACCGTGCAAGGCGATTATGGCAGACTGCGGCAAATGCTCGTCATTATTCTCGACAATGCCATTAAGTTTACGCCCGAAAACGGAAAAGTCGCCGTAACGCTAAAAGACAGGTCCATATCCATCAAAGACAATGGGCCGGGCATCGCACAAGAAGATTTGCCTTATATCTTTGACCGTTTTTACAAGGTGAAGTCGGTAGAAAATAAAAACGGCACAGGCCTCGGCTTGTCCATCGCTAAGCAGATAGCCGAAAGGCACAACATTGAAGTTTCGGTCATTAGCATAAAGGACAGCGGCACGGAATTCGATTTTCACTTTTAATAACAAATAAACATATACGCAATACAAATAAAAACGAAGATTTTACTCTGCCGGCTTTTATGAATGCAAAACAACATCCGCATAAATCGGGTAATGGTCGGAGGGGAGCATCCCGTCAAAATGATCCGTCACAACTCTATAGACCTTGGCTTCCACCTTGCTGTTGACAAGTATGTGGTCAAGAACGCGGCCGACGCGCTTGGTGCTGCGTTGATTGTTGAAGGTGAGTATGCTCATGGTATCCGGCGCGTCGAATTTTGCGTTGGTCAACACACCACTCAATAGTTCGGTGTACAGGGGCGAAAGTTCCATCGTGTTAAAGTCACCCGTGCATATCACCGGGATGTCGTACTGTGCCGCTTTTTCAAGGATCAGCGGGATGCTGTTTTTACGGGGCGTGAAAGAGGTGTCAAAGTGCGTGTTTATGTGCAAAAACCGAACGCCTGTTGTTCTATCTTTCAGTTCCACCCAAGTGCAAACTCTGTTGAGCATCGATGTCCAGCTTCTGGACGGCACATCCGGTGTGTTTGACAGCCAAAAGGTGCCGGAATCCGGGGCCTCGTATTTATCTTTCAAGTAGAAAATGGCCGAAAACTCTCCCTCCCCCTCTCCGTCTCGTCTGCCGACTCCAACACTTTCATAATCCGGCAGGTTTGCTTTAAGCGACTCCATCCATTCCGGCGTAGCCTCCTGAACGCCGAAAGAATCCGGTGCAATGGCTTCAATAGCGCCGACAACAGCACCCACTCGGTCTTTTTGAAAATGGACACCGACATTGGTGCAGCGTACATTAAAGGTTAAAACTCTAACCGTGCCCGGTTCCTGCGGTGTTATCGGCGGGTTTTGGAGCGGGGAGGTCACCGTTGCCGTGATGACAAGGATAAGTGTAGTTAAAAACGATACGGCTTTGCTTAAAAATACAGTGATTTGATTCATATGCAGCCTCCTGTCTTTTTGTTTTCGGTTGATGGTACCAGTATAAAACATTCGGTCGCTGTTTTCAATGGATAATTGGGATGCGTTTGACTTCATCTTTGGTTATAACTTTTGCGCTGAAGTGCATTTTTGATTTTTGCGTGAGCAACTTTAAGATTGTAAGATTATAAAATGATTGGTATAATTACAAAGAAACGAAATCGACCGAATTTTGATTGGAGACAACTGTGGTAAAAAAAGAAGTCTTAAAGAACTACTTTGGCTATGTGAATTTCAGAGAAGGTCAAGAAGAATTAATCGATCATATCTTGGCGGGCAAGGATGTTATTGGCATTATGCCAACCGGAGCGGGGAAGTCGATTTGCTTTCAAACACCGGCGCTACTATTCGAAGGGATAACGCTTGTTATATCGCCGCTGATTTCCCTGATGAAGGACCAGGTGGAGTCCCTCATTGCAAACGGTGTGCCGGCGGCTTTTATCAACTCGACCTTAACAAGCGGTCAGACTATCAAAGTGATTGAACTGGCCAAACAAGGCAAATATAAGATTATCTATGTAGCTCCGGAGCGGCTGGATACATACAACTTTATGGAGTTTGCGCAAAACGCAAACATTGCGATGATAGCCGTTGACGAAGCCCACTGTGTATCGCAATGGGGGCAAAACTTTAGGCCGAGCTATTTAAAAATAAGCGCATTTATAGAAAGCTTGCCTCAACGCCCTGTAATCTCTGCCTTCACCGCCACCGCGACGAGTGAGATTACGCAAGATATTATTGATTTGCTCCGTTTGCAAAAACCCTTTGCCATTTCGACGGGCTTTGACCGTGAAAATCTGTATTTTGAGGTGCAAAAACCGAAAGATAAATACAAGGCGTTGCTCAAATATTTGAAAGACAACCCGGATAAAAGCGGGATCATCTACTGCGCAACACGCAAAGCCGTCGAGCAAGTTTGTGACGATCTTATGACGGATGGATATAAGGCAACGCGTTACCATGCGGGATTATCCGAAGCGGAAAGGTCTATGAATCAAGACGACTTTTTGTATGACAGAAAAACCATGATGGTGGCGACCAATGCTTTTGGGATGGGGATTGATAAAAGTAATGTCTCTTTCGTTATTCATTACAATATGCCAAAGAACATTGAGAGTTATTACCAAGAGGCGGGTAGGGCCGGACGTGACGGAACACCCGCGGACTGTGTTTTGCTTTACAGCGGTCAAGATGTTGTCACCAATCAGTTTTTGATTGAAAACACCAACGAAAACAATGATTTGCCCCCGGATATATTGGAACAGGTCAAGCAAAAAGACCGCGAACGCTTAAAACAAATGACCTATTACTGCCATAGTTTTGATTGCTTGAGAGCATATATTTTAAAGTATTTTGGCGATAGGGCTGAAAATTATTGCGGCAATTGCAGCAACTGCAATACGAATTTTGAAGAGGTCGATGTCACGGAGCAGGCACAAAAAATATTGTCCTGTATTGCGAGAATGAATGAACGGTATGGCGTGAAAATGGTTATTGATACCTTGCGCGGCAGCAAGGCGGAAAAAGTGCTGAACGTTCGTTTAGATAAACTTTCCACCTATGGCATCATGTCAAATGTAAAAGAAAATCGAATTCGCGAGATAATAAACTACTTGCTCATCAACGAATATCTGGAGCAAACGAATGCTGAATTTCCAATTCTTAAAATGACCCCAAAGGCGAGGGAGATCCTATTTAACGGCGAACAGCATATTATGAAAATCGCGAAAGAGCAAAAACCGGACGCAAAGTCGGCAAAAAACAGAATGCAGTTAAACCAAGGCCTGTTCAACACCTTGAGGGAAATAAGGCATGCCTTTGCCACGATGAAGCGAGTGCCTGCGTACGTTGTATTTTCGGATGCCAGCCTTGTGGATATGTGCAGTAAATTGCCGACCGACAGCAAGGCGTTTTTGGATGTATCCGGCGTTGGCAAGGTGAAGCTGGAAGAATATGGCGACGCGTTTATTGAAGCCATCAAAGCCTTCAAGCAATCGGCTGTCCCAACGGAAATAATGCAAGAACGAAGTGCTGTTGAAATTCTTGATTTTGTGAAACAGTCCATAGAACTGTCCGACGAACCATTGCCTATCCTGTTGTTTATCGATAAGATTAATGCATTGCTTTTTCAAATCAGTGACAAGAGTATTCATGTAAAAAGAATAACCGATTATTTGATTGAACAAGGTTATTTAGAGCTTGAAACTGCCGATAATCGAAACAACAGGGTTTCAAGCGCAAAAGGCAGAGCGGTTGGCATAAGCACAAAGACCATACCATCGGCCAACGACACCGTCAGAAAACAAAATTTCTATTCACAAGAGGCTCAAGCGATCATTATCGACCGCTTAGCCGATGTAATACAGTGGTGACTGGTTCAGTGGGGACGCCAAATATTAAAAATAATCAGAGTAGGTGGAATGACATGAGTGAAAAAAACACGCAAACCAAACATCCTCTTCATTGATGTCTCCGACCACGGCGAAATGGCGGGAGAAAAAGGCGCGTGGCAAAAGACGGTGTTGGAGCACATAAAAGACCTGATTATTATTATATAAGTTGTGGATAATGTATAAAAAATTCACATTTGATTGTTGTAATGTTGGCTCATATTATGGTATAGTTACATTGAGAGATAGAGTTTTAACCTTGCAAATAATATGGAATTGGAGTTTTGAAATGAAAAAAGTTACAAAAGGTGCCGCGATTATCGAAACTGCAGGAGTTACCGCCGTAAGCGGACTGTTCGCGCTCAAAGTAGCGTCGGATAAGAAAAAGGTTTGGCCTGTTAAGGTCAAAAATCAATGCGGCGAAGGCAAAACGAAACATTTTAAAATTATTTCTCCGTATGCCGGTATCGATTGGGATACATGGACAAGCTATAAGGGCAACCTCCATACCCACTCAACGGCGAGTGACTCCTCCGTTGATTTTGCCGATATGATTGAGGCGCATTATGCCGCGGATTACGATATCCTAGCCATGACGGACCACGGCGTCATCAATCACGGTTGGAACCTACCCCCAAGAACAACTGCGTTTAGTTTTCAGTCATTTTTTAAAAAGCCGACCTATCTTACCGAGGAGCGGTATCAAGAAATCCTCACAGGTGTCGGCCGCGGCGGCAGGGGAATGCTGGATGTAAAAGATTGTATAGAAATGAACGCTGCCGTCATTACCAAAGCCCATGTCAACGGTTACTTTACCGATGTCGGTCAAGGCAAAAAGGGCAGAGAAAATGACTATGAACGCCCGGTCAAGCAAGTTGAACTTTCCGGCGGCGTTTCTCGCATCAATCATCCGGGCGACTGGATTGAGTCGTACATTGACATTGAAGCGGCGAAAAAGCCTGAAAATATCTGGTTTTTTGCGGACATCTTCAAGCAGTATAAGTCTTGCCTCGGCATGGAGGTTTTCAACAGGAAAGACGGGGACACCTGCGGTGACCGTGTCCTTTGGGACGAGCTTTTGCAAGTGGTGATTCCGAGTGGCCGGAACGTGTTCGGTTTTGGGGACAGCGACGCCCATGCTTTAAGCGATATTGATTCTGCTTTCGGTACCTATGTGATGTGGCGCAATACCCCGTCCGATTTACGCCGTTGTATGGAAAAAGGTGCTTTTTTTGCCATCAGC
>JAAYFA010000299.1 GCA_012728445.1 Clostridiales bacterium
CTACCAAGTCGTCGGTTTTAATCACGATGCTCATCACCATAACGGCAATAATAGCGCCGGACGATATGATACCGACCAGCCCGAAGCTGCCATTCTCAGACGCTTTTTTATCTTTTTTTAGGACGGAAACGCCGACGGCCAAGGCTAGAACAAAGGGAACCGTCAGCGCACCCGTTGTTGCACCACAGGCGTCAAACGAAATGGCCAAAAACTCCGGCGTTGTAAAAAAAGACAGGATAAGAATGATTAGGTAAATAACGGTAAAAAAGACGTTGAGCGGAATATTGTACACAATCCTCATCAAACCCAGCGCCAGTAAAACGGCGATACCGACCGAAACAACACCGACAATCGAGACCTTGGTTATCATCCCCGCTGTAACGAGTTGAACCCGGCCCGCCAGAATATGCAAATCCGGCTCGGCGATGGAAATAAAAAAGCCAAGCACCAAACCGGCTGCTATTACAATCAATATTTTATTGCGTTTTACAATGACAGACCCCATGTTTTTACCAATGGGGGTAATGCCAATATCCACACCAATCAAAAAAATACTCAGCCCAACCATGACAAAAAAAGAGCCGATTAAAAATCGAAAAATCATCGGCGTTTCAAGCGGTGTTATCGTTAAGCCCAATAAGACGACAATAAATGTTATTGGCGCAACAGCGATGACCACTTCTTTAAATTTTCTTGCAATTTCATGCAATTCGTCGCATTCCTCCTCACTTTAAAAGTTAAAAACTGAATACAATCCTCTTCCCACTAGAAGTTTATTTCGTCCGGATTTAAACCGGAGCCGCCGAAATACGGCATAGCGTTGATGGTTGCCATGTCGGCATCCGAAATTGCAAAGTCAAACACCCGGGCATTCTCCCGAATGCGCGATGGCGTAACGGATTTTGGCAACGGCAGCGTATCATTTTGCAGGCACCAGCGGATGCAAAGTTGTGCGACCGATTTGTCGTATTTTGCCGCTATAGCGGCAAGCGTTTTATCCGTCAGCATTTTGCCGGTCCCAAGCGGGCTCCACGCTTCAATAAGGATGTTGTGTGCACGGCAAAAGTCCACGCTCTCTTTTTGCATAAAGCCGGGGTGAAACTCAATCTGGTTGACCATTGGCTGAACGGTTGCATCTCTTATAATCGGTTCCAAATGATGCGGTAAAAAATTGCTCACACCGATGGCTCGGATTCGTTTCGTGTTATATAAATGCTCAAACGCCCGCCACGTGTCCAAGTTTGTCTTTTGCCAATCGGCCGGGTCGCCTTTGGCCGCCGGCCAGTGAATCAGGTACAAGTCCAAAGTTTCAAGCTGCAATTTTTCCATCGTTACTTCAAAAGCCGCCAGTGTCGTTTCATACCCACGCGCCGAGTTCCACAACTTGCTGGTGATAAAGAGTTCTTCGCGGTTTATCTCGCTCTTTTTTATTGCATCGCCCACGCCTTTTTCGTTGCCATAAACAGCGGCGGTGTCCACATGGCGATAGCCGGCCTCCAGGGCCGCAAGAACGGATTGAACTGTCGTTTCGCCGTCGGGCGTCTGCCAAGTGCCAAACCCGACACAAGGGATTTTAACGGAATTCGCCAATGTATAACTGTCGGTCAGTGCATTCATTTTTATTGCCCTCCTCTTATTTATAATAATAGAAGTATACCATCTGTTTGGCTGTCTGTCCATTCTATAAAAACAAGATTTGTTGACCCCTTTGCGTCAGTCTTTGAGTTTTTCTTCCTGCGCGAGCGCGTCAATCATCGCCTGCATTTCTTCGCTGATTTCTTCTTTGTCTTTGCTTTGCTCGGCAAGCAGGGCGCGCCGCTCGTTGAGCTCCAGGTACATATCCTCTCTTTTTTTGCCGACAAGATCATATAGCGCTATGGGGATGGTTTGGATAAGCTTTGGCAAAACCCCCATCGCAATATAAAGAAAATAAACTTTTTGGTAAACCACCTTATTGCCCTGCGACCACGGGCCCATCGGAATGGTCGCATCATAGCCGCTCCAGCGGAACACCAGTATGGTCAGCAAGGCATTGAGCGGTGCCGTTACCTTACCGATAAGACCGGGGAAAATCCCAAACGTGCCGTCCGGACGCTCACCGGTTACGTATTCCGTGTAGTCGTTTATTTCACGGTTCATTTCGTTTTCCAGCACATCTGTCGGCGCATTGTCCAGCGCATTGAGTCCCCAGAAAACGAAAAACGACAACCCAAAAATAAGCGGCCGGTCAATAAAGATGATGCCTATGGTGCACTGAATAACCGTTCTGACGGCATCAATTGCCCTTAATGTCAGTACACCTTTTCGCTTGTCGTTACCGAACCATTTCCTCACCTTTGGCACAAACACAAGGCTCAGCGGCTCCAGTATCGTGAACCCCGCATAAACCAACATACTCTTAAATGCGCCGCCGATGATTTCAAGCTGTGTCACCACATCCCAGGAATAGCCGCCATTTGTCCACCAATTGACGGAAAGTCCGGCAATAAAATTACGAAGTGCGTACTTGTTTTTCAGAATATAAAAAATCGTCTTGCTCGTGGGGGCGGGTTTGCGCTGCAGCATTACCCTTTCCCGCACATTCATAGCCATCACAATATTGCCCACCGAACCGATAGCGGCGGCAAACAGCCCCATTGTTGCGAAGATAGCCGGCAGGGATACGTTGGTAACGCCCCAGCGGTTCAAGTCCTGCAGCGGCATAAATAAAGAATACACCAGTTGCCTGCCGAAAGTATCCACATAGGAGTTGATGAGGTTTGACTTGATTCTGTCGTCGGGATTCGGAGGCATCAAAGTAAGCAGATTGTTTTTTGGTATGTTGTAAATGGTGGAAAACGTTTCCTGAATAAACAGGGTGACAAACACAAAAATGACTTTCCTCGGGTCGGAAGTGTTGTCGTTTGCAATCAAAATCGCTCCGCAGTAAAGAAGGGCGGTGCTGAAAAAGTAAGGAATCGGCGTAAACAAGAGATAGGGCCTTGTCTTGCCCCACCGGGTGCGGGTTTTGTCATAGATAATGCCCATCAAGGGGTCGTTGATGACATCGTAAATACCGATGAGCGCCAAAATGGAGGCGACATAAACCATATCCAGTTTGAACACATTGACAAAAAACAGCGTCCTGTAAGAGCCGACACCGTTGATAATCGCTCCGGCAAAGCTGGCGATAGCAGGGAACAGCAACTCCTTGGTCCGCAAGACATTCGTGTTGAACATTTTATCGGCGATACCCTCATATTGGGAGAGCTTTTCCTCGCCGAGTTTAGCAGCTGAATTTTCTTCGGCCGCAAACACTTTTTCAACAAACCCCGGTTTCTTTTCCGCCAAAATATTCATCCCTTCCATTTTCGTGGTTCGCTATGAAGAGGCGATTTCGTCAGTCGGTAACCGTTACCGCGCAGGAAGTTTTATAATAACCGTCTTTGGATATAACAACAATTTCCGTTGTGCCGGCGCTCACGCCGCTTACCCGCCCGCCGCCGTCAACCGTGGCAACCGCAGGGTTTTCGCTTCGCCATAAGACCCCCCGTATGGTGGCGTCGTTCGGCTCCACGCTTGCTTGCAACACTTTTTCTTCTCCGGCTATCAGTTCAAG
>JAAYFA010000018.1 GCA_012728445.1 Clostridiales bacterium
GATCTGTAGGGAACGCATTGTATGCGTTCCGAAGTCTGGATTTGTAGGGAACGCATTGTATGTGTTGCGAAGTCTGCACTTGTAGGGAACGCATTGTATGCGTTCCGAGGTCTGCACTTGTAGGGAACGCATTGTATGCGTTGCGAAGTCTGCACTTGTAGGGAACGCATTGTATGTGTTCCGAGGTCTGCACTTGTAGGGAACGCATTGTATGCGTTCCGAAGTCTTCCGGAAGAAGTTAACTCTGACTTTGTCAGTCTGCTTTATATTTAAAATTTAACGGAACGCATGCAATGCGTTCCCTACTATTAAAAGGAACGTGACGCATTATGGATATTATGGCCGGAACAAAAAGAACGCACTATTGCGGGCAGTTGCGCACCGAAGATATCGGCAAAACGGTTACCGTTGCCGGCTGGGTACAGCGCCAACGTGATTTGGGTGCGCTTATTTTTATTGACTTGCGCGACCGCGAGGGTATTATACAGCTGGCTTTTGGGGAAAACAGCCCAAAGGATATTTTTGACAAAGCGTTTACCGCGCGCAGTGAGTTTGTGCTCATGGCAACCGGCATTGTCCGTGAGCGCTCGGCAAAAAACAAGGATATCCCAACGGGCGACATTGAAATCGAAGTTACCGAACTCAAGGTGCTTGCCAAAAGTGAGACGCCGCCTTTCGAGATTGTCGAAAACTCTCACACTTCCGAGCTCATGCGCCTCAAGCACCGCTATTTGGATCTGCGCCGCCCGGACTTGCAAAGAAACATCTTGATGCGCCATAAAATCAGCAAAATTACCAGAGACTATTTTGACGAAAACGGTTTTGTCGAAATCGAAACCCCAATATTAATCCGTTCAACACCGGAAGGCGCAAGGGATTTCTTGGTGCCAAGCCGTGTTCATAAAGGCAGTTTTTACGCCCTTCCGCAATCGCCGCAGCTCTACAAGCAGCTTTCCATGGTGGCAGGGTTTGACCGCTATATGCAAATCGCCCGCTGTTTCCGCGATGAGGACTTACGTGCGGACCGCCAGCCGGAATTTACGCAGATTGACCTTGAAATGTCTTTTGTGGAAATGGACGATGTCTTGGCGATGGTGGAAGGCTATATCCACCGACTTTTCAAAGACGCACTCGCACTCGATGTCTCGATGCCTTTCCCGCGATTAACTTATCACGAGGTCATGGAACGTTACGGCACCGACAAGCCGGACACCCGTTATGCAATGGAACTTTTTGATTTGAGTGAAATCGTCAAAACCTGTGGTTTTGGCGTCTTCACCGGTCCTATCGAAGGCGGCGGCAGTGTACGAGGCATCACGGCGAAAAACGCCGTTACAACCCTAACCCGTAAAGAAATTGACAAGCTCACCGAGTTTGTCAAAGGCATCGGCGCAAAAGGGCTCGCATGGATACGCATGAACGAGGACGGCACCAACACCTCCTCCTTCGCAAAGTTCATGACAGACGACGAAATGCAGGCGATTTTAGCCGCCGCGGGGGCTGAAGCAGGCGATGTGGTGTTTATTATCGGCGACACCAACAACAACCATGTACTGTCGGCCCTTGGCGCACTGCGTGCGTCTGTGGCCAAACGTTTAGATATCATTCCGAAAACAGCCTATAATTTCTTATGGGTGGTCCAGTTTCCGTTCTTCGACTGGGATGAGGAAGAAAACCAGTTTGTCGCCATGCACCATCCATTTACCGCACCCATGGATGAGTGCTTGGAATACCTCGAAGCCGACAAAGCAAAAGTCCGCGCGAAAGCGTATGACTTGGTGCTCAATGGCATTGAGCTCAGCAGTGGCTCCATCAGAATCACCGACCCGGAACTGCAAAAGCGCATGTTCGCTCTTTTAGGCTTCAGCGATGAGGACGCACAATCTAAGTTCGGCTACTTGACCGACGCCTTTAAGTACGGCGCACCGCCCCACGGCGGCATGGGGATTGGGTTGGACAGATTGATTATGCAAATGCTCGGCTGCGAAAGTCTGCGCGATGTGGTCGCTTTCCCCAAGGTACAAAACGCCTCGGAACCGATGACAGAATGCCCCGCCGGTGTGGACGAAGTTCAGCTGAAAGATTTGGGACTTCAACTTATAGACATTTAAAAGTGGAATAAAAGAGGCAAGTCGAGATTTTCTCTGCTTGCCTTTTTTGAAAAACATGAGGTTGAGGTGTATTGAAATGAATAAACAAGAAGTCAAAACAAACAACGCGCCCGCGGCTATCGGGGCGTATTCTCAAGGTATTCAAGCAGGGAACCTGGTTTTTGCCTCCGGCCAAATGCCGGTAGACCCGGCTACCGGAGAGGTTGTTAGCGGAGGGATTGCAGAGCAAGCCCGGCAAGCGATCGAGAATATGAAAGCAGTGATGCAAGCAGCAAACGCAAGCCTTGATGATGTGATAAAAACAACCGTTTTCATAAAAAATATGGCCGACTTCGGCGTTATAAACGACATATACGCTTCCTATTTTAAGGCGCCGTTCCCGGCGAGGTCCTGTGTTGAGGTTGCAAGGTTGCCCAAAGATGTACTTATTGAAATTGAGGCTATTGCCCGGGTGGAATGATAGCGAGCGCGCCGAGATTTCAAGCGGTGGCTTTCTAACAGCTGAAGTGTAGTGTTATAAAAACGTGGTTTTCAAGTTCGTTGCAAGAATTGTATCAGTTCGAGTTAAATATGTTGGGGGTAAAAAATGGATTTTCAAAAACCCATCGTTCAAATTATAAAAGAGAGAATATCCGTCAGGTCTTTTGACAAAAAAAAGACCGACGAAGCCGCATTTAAAAAGCTGGAGGAATATATTAACAAGGTCAATGAGGAAGCCAAAACAAAGCTCAGGTTTTTGCTTACCGACAAGCGGGAGGACAGCGGTTCTCCTGAAAAGCTTGGTACCTATGGCATTATTTCCGGTGCCGAGCGTTACATTATCGGCGTGCTGGACAAAGATGATAGGGACGATGTAGAGCTTGGCTATCTGTTTGAAAAAATCGTACTTTGTGCGACGGGTTTGGGGCTTGGTACCTGTTGGCTGGGCGGAACTTTTAAACGCAGCGATTTTGAGCAGGTCGCTAAACTTCAAGAAAATGAGCATATTCCGATCGTTTCACCTGTGGGGATAAAAAAAGAAAAGACCGGGCTTGTGAATAAGATGATGAGAGCCGGAGCAGGTTCCGACAAAAGAAAACCGTGGAACGAACTGTTTTTTGAAGAAAGTGCCGAAACTCCACTGACAGAAGATGCTGCGGGGGCATACAAAACGGTGCTTGAAATGGTAAGGCTCGCGCCTTCCGCCTCTAACAAACAACCCTGGCGTGTTATTCGAGTTAAAAACGAATATCGGTTTTTTGTTTGCAGAAACGAAGGCTATGGTGTGTCAAGCTACGATTTGCAAAAGAACGATTTAGGTATCGCCATGTGCCACTTTGAACTTGTCGCCGAAGAACTTGGATTAAGTGGAGTGTGGGTAAAAGAAGAGCCGGAGAATATGCCGGAACAATGGGAATATATCGCAACTTGGCTTGCGGCAGATTAAAAGTATACGGGGCTCCTTGATGGGGCCCTGTTTTTTATTTAACAAAGGCGGCAGAATAATGGTATCCTGTTGTTTTTTTATGTAAAAGCAGGTATAATTTTCACGAAAGCTTTCGAACCAAATCATTATTCATTCTATCGCGAAAAATAAAAGCAGCAACTTTAAATTGAATAAGGAAGAGGGAACGGTTATGGCGGATTTGTTAAGCA
>JAAYFA010000408.1 GCA_012728445.1 Clostridiales bacterium
AATATCGGGAACGGTTTGAGAAATCAATGGTGGCGTAGGTTAGAAATAGGATGCGATTTATGGATATGGTTATGAAATGAAAGGGTTTTGATGCAAGGAAAAGGAATTTCAAGCAATTTTATGATTTAACGAAATATTCTCACTACATACTGTCCAGTGAAACAGTAAGAGGGCACCATTCCAAAACAATATGTGGTAAGACGTATTATAAAAGGAGGAGGCCGGAGCAAAAATGAAAAGCAAAACATATATCGCCCTTGACTTAAAATCATTCTATGCTTCGGTCGAGTGTGTGGAACGTGGCCTTGACCCGCTGACAACTAATCTTGTTGTTGCAGATGAAAGCCGTACCGAAAAAACCATTTGTCTTGCTGTTTCTCCCTCCTTGAAAGCCTATGGGATTTCCGGCAGAGCAAGACTGTTTGAGGTTGTGCAAAGGGTTAAAGAGGTTAATGCGGTACGGCAGCGAAAAGCACCGGGGAGAACCTTTTCAGGTGCTTCTGTAAGTGATATAGAGCTAAAATCTTCACCGGAACTTTCGGTGGATTATATTACTGCGCCGCCGAGAATGGCACATTATATTGAGTACAGTACACAAATTTATAATGTTTATTTGAAATATATCGCCCCCGAAGATATTCATGTTTATTCCATTGATGAGGTGTTCATTGATGCTACGCATTATCTGAACACCTATAAACTATCAGCCCGTGAGCTTGCGGCGAAAATGATTTTGGATGTTCTTGAAACCACCGGCATCACGGCGGCGGCAGGGATGGGCACAAACCTCTACCTCGCTAAAATTGCTATGGATATACGGGCAAAGCATATTCCGGCAGACCAAAATGGTGCGAAGATTGCAGAGCTGGACGAAATGAGTTACCGTCGTTTTCTCTGGTCGCACCGTCCTTTGACCGACTTTTGGCGGGTGGGCAAGGGATATGCAAAAAGATTAGAGGAACAAGGCCTCTTTACTATGGGGGATATCGCAAGATGTTCCTTAGGCAAACCTACCGAGCATTACAACGAGGATTTGCTATATAAAATGTTTGGCGTAAATGCAGAACTGCTGATTGATCATGCGTGGGGCTTCGAGCCTTGCACCATTGCTGATATTAAAGCCTACAAACCAAAGTCCAACAGCATTGGCTCTGGGCAGGTTTTACAACATCCATATACCTTTGACAAAGCAAAGTTGATTGCACGAGAAATGACCGATTTGCTGGTGCTTGATTTAGTTGATAAAAGCCTTGTAACTGACCAAATTGTTTTGACGGTGGGTTATGATAGAGAGAATCTAACCAATCCCAAGATAAAAAAGCTGTATCGTGGTGATATCACCACCGACACATACGGGCGCGCTGTTCCCAAATCTGCCCATGGCACAACCAATCTCGGCAGACAGACCTCATCGACAAAGTTGATTTTGGATGCTGTTTGCGATTTATTCGACCGCATTGTGGACAAAAACCTTCTAATCCGAAGAATCAATATTTCGGTCAACCGTATTGTCGATGAATCCACTGTTCAAAAGACAGAGAAATTCGAACAACTCGATTTCTTTACAGATTACGAGGCATTACAAGATAAGAAAGCGGAAGAAGAAGCTGAGTTTGCCAGAGAAAAGAAAATACAAAAAACCGTACTGGATATTAAGAAAAAGCACGGCAAGAACGCTATTTTAAAAGGCATGAATCTGGAGGAAGGTGCTACCACAACAGACCGGAATCGTCAAATTGGGGGGCATAAAGAATGAGTAAAAATTATTATGACATTATAGGTTTGCCCCGTCCTATTTCTAAGACACGCACTCCCATGGCATTAACAGATAGAGCCGCACAATTTTCACCCTTTGCAGCACTCACTGGTCACGAGACGGCAGTCAAAGAAACTGCAAGGCTGACTGAAAAGCGTGTGGAGCTCGACGAATCTGAAAAAAACTATTTGAGCGACAGGTTGCAATTCATTGCCGAGAGGATAAATGAGCAACATGAAATTTCAATAACATATTTTCAGCCGGACACAAAGAAAAAAGGCGGTGCTTATCTTACAGCGAACGGTGTTATTAAAAAAATAGATGATTTTGAAAGACTTATTGTTATGACCGACGGAAAACAAATCCCCATTGATGAAGTGTTCAATGTTGAGGGGCATATATTTGAAATCTTGTGCGATGAATAGAAGAAACAGGGTTTTATAAGAAAAAAGGGGTATCCATTGTATTGCGGATACCCCTTTAAAACCGCTGTAACCCTTGTAACTACAGGGTTTTCTCGATTTTATTAAATATGTACGCAAAAAACTTCTAATCAATGAAAAATATCAAGGGGATTTGCTTCTCCAAAAGAATTTCAGCGAGAACCACTTAACTAAGGTCATGCGGAAAAACAATGGCGAGTTGCCTCAGTATTTCGTAAAGGACAACCATGAAGCCATTGTCTCGCGTGAGGTTTTTGAAGCAGTCCAGAAAAGCATCCAAGAGCGGGCACCTAAGAATCCCGATGCGCATGCAAAACGGAAATCGTATCCATTCACAGGAAAGTTGATATGCGGCAACTGCACAAAGCATTACAGGCGGAGACTGAACAGCGGAAAAATTGCGTGGCAATGCAGCACATTTATGGCGCGTGGAACGGATGTGTGCTCGGCCAAGCAAATTCGTGAAAGCGTACTGGAAACCATTTCTTCTGAGGTGCTTGGCCTCCACGAGTTTGATGGAGCAGTCTTTGCAGAGCACATCGACTCAATTCGTGTTTGCAATGGAAACCGGCTCGTGTTCAATTTTTATGATGGCCGTCAGGAGGAGCGGGTTTGGATAGACCCTTCACGCCGCGATAGCTGGACAGAAGAAATGAAAGCTCAAGCGGCAATTAGCGCGAAAAGGAGGTACAATTGATGAGCGAAGCAAGAAATGTAATCATGCGCCCAGTAACAAAGGCGATGTTTTCTAGTATGCCCATCGCCGGGACGAGGAAGCGCCGCGTGGCTGCTTATGCCCGCGTTTCCACAGGTAGCGAAGAGCAGCTCACCAGCTACGAAGCGCAGGTTGACTACTATACCCGGTACATCACGGGTAAGCAAGAATGGGATTTTGTAAAGGTGTACACAGATGAATACACGCCTTATGGACAAAACCCCAAAAGCCCGTGAACCGCCGATTTGCTCGATTGTTCACGGGCTTTATATAACCTTTTGTAACGAATGTAACGAGGAAACGGTAATAGGATTCTTTAAACGAACAGCTGATGAAGCCTTAGTTTTCATAAGCCTTCAAAACGTTATAATGTATTTAAGGACACTACAATAATCACCTAATAAGCGCATATATAAGCACCACAAACATAAAAACTAATCCTAATATTAGGGTAGAACAACCACTTCCCCCAGATGGCTTGCGAGAGCCTCCACCTTTTTCGTCATGGGTCAATCTGTAACTGGAATAGCTTTTATAGCTTTTTCTGAAAAAATCATTATTGGACATGAAAACGCCACCTCATATATTATGTATGGTTTCCTATTTAGG
>JAAYFA010000085.1 GCA_012728445.1 Clostridiales bacterium
GGGATGGCGAGCTGATGCTTACCATCCTCGCTTCCTATGCGCAGGAAGAAAGCCGCTCGGTTTCCGAAAATTGCAAATGGAGTATTCGGAAGCGGTTCGAGAAAGGCATACCGATATCGCACGCCATCACCGGCCTTATGATTAAGCGTGGTCAAATTGAGGTAGTCCGGGATGAAGCCGAGGTAGTTCGCTACATTTTTGAGCTTAGATATCAGGGTTTGGGGCGAAACGCGATCACGCGGCACTTGAACAGAAAAGGAATACCAGCAAGGAATGGTGGCATTTGGCACGATAGCGTAGTAGATGGAATCCTGCAAAAGGACAGTATATTTTTGCGTACATATTTCTATCCTTCCGAACTAAGTGTTCAGACAACCGATAAAACGCCAGTATATCTTGATTTCTTGCTGTCTTGCACCGCTTGAATATTCACTTTCTCCAATTTCTATATGGTATATCAATTCTTCCACATCGGCACGGCACAAATCAGTTAAGTGAATATGTCGTTTTATTACCTCAGCCCATTTTGTCATGCTGAGGACTTTTGCTTGTATTTCGGACAGATGATTTTGCGCTTCATCGTGCTGTGCTTGACGGGTTTGTCGCTCTTTCTCGTTTTTGTTCATGAGTGCTGTGAAAGTAACTTCGGAAATTTTACCTGTAACCTTGTCCTCATAGAGGTCTGCTGTAATTTGTGTAAGCTCTGATAAACGATGTGTCAGTTTTTTAGCTTCCTGTCGGAGCAGATTCTGTTGCTCGCTGTCATCTAAATTCATTTGCTTTTTTAGTTTTTCCAACAAAGCAACTTCATCGAGCGTGATTGCTTGTACATGAGATTGAAGTTCTCCAATAATAACGGTTTTCAGAACGGATTCAGAAATATGATGCCATGAACACACCGCTTGGCCTGTCATGCTGTGACGATAACAAAAATAGTGTGTTCCAGTCCTAACCCGCACTCCTTCCTTGTTTTTTCTTGAAAGCGGATGGGATGTCATAGACGAACCACAATCCATACAGATTAACTTTTTTACAAATAGCGAGGGCTGTGGTTTGCGCCTATCTTTTGCTTTTTCAGACGCAGCAATATCAATCTCACGCACCTTATTCCAAGTGTAAAGGTCAATAATAGGCTCGTGTACATTCTCGTGCCGTATCCACTCGGATTTTGGACGCTTTATCTGAGTCTTGTTTTTATAGGACAATGTTCCTTCGGTACGGATAACCATATGCCCTATGTATGCTTCGCAACGCAAAATATCCCGAATACTTGCCGACATCCACAAGGTGGACTTTTCTATGTGTTTGCCTTGTCTGTCTTTCCAATAATTGCTTGGAGATAAAATACCTTGTGCATTGAGAGCTCCTGCAATTTTAACATAACCTGCACCCTCAGTACGCATATCAAAAATCTGTTGTATAACGCTTGCAGCGTATTCCTCAATAATTAATTGGTGTTTGTCCGTGTCACACCGAATATATCCGTAAGGTGGGCGGCCTGTCATAAACCGACCGTTCTTTGCTTTTGTGTAGAAAACCGCCTTGATTTTATCGCTTAAATCTTTCAGATGATAATCGTTCATCAACGAACGAAAGTGCATCATGTCGTTGTCGTCTTTGTTCGTGTCGATTTCATCCAGCAGAGAAACAAAACGACATCCCCATGAGGGGAAAAGAATATCGGTGTATCGCCCGACTTCAATATAATCCCTGCCCAAACGAGAAAGGTCTTTCACCAAAATCAAGTTGATAATTCCGGCTTTTGCATCCTCTATCATCTGCTTGAATCCGGGGCGATTGAAATTGCCGCCCGAGTAACCATCGTCCGCATAAGTTTTGGTTTCAATCCAGCCATTGAGCATGCAGAATTTCGACAACAACATCCGTTGGTTTTCTATGCTTGTAGATTCGTCAGTAGGAATACAGTTCTTCTTTTGCGAATTATTTGTATCATCTACGCTAAGTCTAGAATAAATCCCCACTTTATATAGCTTCGCCATGTTGCACCTCCGTATTTTTGGTTATCGCATCGTCTACGCAACCCACATAGCGATAAAATATTTTGATGTCGCACAGCACATTTCCATCAACCTGCTTTGGTTCTCCAACATCAATATGTTCCACAAGTTCAATCAAAATTGCTTCTTCAACAGTTTCAACGGCAGCGTATTTACGGATGTGCCGTATCCATGTAGCGGTATTATCAAAACATTGCCGTCCATTTTGGATTTTTTTCTTAAGTTCAGGAATTAATACGGAAAATTCGGCTTGCTGTGTTTCATATTTTTTCATCAGTGTGGCAAAAACCGCTTCGGGAACAGTGCCTTTAATTCGATCTTCATAGAGATTCATCATCAAACGCTCAATTTCAGGCAATCGAGATTGTGCTTTTCGTAATTCACGCTCATATCCTGATAACCGGCTGTCACTTTCAGCGTTCCGCTGGCGAATAATACGCTCAGCAATTTTCTTTTCGTCCAGTGTAACTGCAAGTGCTTTTTCCTTAATGTCAGCGATTACCAGCGAAAGCAAAATTTCTTCACGAATAGAGTGGGGGGTACAAGCGGTCGTTCCGCTCCTGCGGTAACTATCACAACCAAAATAGTTGTAATGACGCACAATTCCGCTTTTCCTAACTTGCTTTGTCCGCCGAATATTCATATTGAATCCACAATCAACACAACGGACTAAGCCTGTAAGAACACTAGCTTTTTCACTGGGGACTTCGCGTTTCTGATATCGTTTCTCATCTAAGGCAACACAGGTATCCCACAACTCACGAGAAATAAGCGGTTCATGCATATTCTCAACTCGAATCCATTCTTCCGGATCCTTTTCAATGATTTTCTTATTTTTATATGAAAGAGTACCGCACTTACCATTAACTATGTTGCCAATATAGACCTCGTTGCGAATGATTTGTTGGACTGTGGTAGAACACCATTGATGAATCACTTTATTGGGATTCGGTTTCCCTTTGCGTTGATAGTACAAGTCGCCCGGCGGTAAGATTCCTTCTTCATTTAAAAGTTTTGCGATAGCGTGAAATCCCATTCCGCTACTTCGTAAATCAAAAATGCGACGAGTTAGAGGAGCGATTTCTTCGTCAATTATCAATCGGTGTTTATCCTGCGGGTCTTTGCGGTAACCGAGGGGCGCATATGTTCCCATGAATTTACCATTCTCTGCACAGGCTTTTCGAACGGCTCGAACCTTTTTACTAGTATCGCGGGCATAAAACTCGTTAAAAAGATTTAGAAATCCCATCATATCGTTATTGGAACTTTGGCTTAGCGTATCTATACCATTACCCAAAGCGATAAAACGGCATCCGATTTGTGGGAACAGGTAATCGGTGAATTGACCGATTTCAATGTAGTTGCGACCGAAACGGCTGAGGTCTTTGACTACAATGATGTTAATTCGCCCTGCCTTTGCATCTTCAATCATACGCTGTACGGCGGGGCGATCAAAATTTGTGCCAGAATAGCCATCATCGCAATAAACTTCGACCTCATTCCAGCCCTGATCTTTAACATATTTCTGTAAGAGTAATTTCTGATTTTCGATACTTACGGATTCGCCTGTTCGTTCATCATCTACAGAAAGCCGACAGTAAATTCCAGCATCCCGATTTTGTTCAAGTCCCATATGTTTTTCCTCCTCCAATTGGTTTAATATATGTAACCGACCGTTCGGTCGGTCTGATAAAAGTCTAATTCTTTATGGTAAGATATGCAAAGGTGCAAAATTATAATTCATACAATTGACAAGCTATGTTGTCATTACCGTACCCGTTTTAATATCGGTCATAGCTTTTCGGACAGCAAGCTGTTCCAGTGTCTTGCCTAAATCTTTTTCTCCTAAAAACACACTAGTGACGCGATAAATTGTTTTTCCAACTTTCACTTCCTTATAGGACGAAGAAATATTTTGAGATGACTTTTTTTCCTTCATGCGTAATCCTCCATCTTCTATATATTCGATTCAAATAAAAGCAGCGGGCTACTCATTGCTGCCGCTATGTTTTATCACCGACCAGACTGAAACCTTTCGTCCAGTTTTACCGCATATTTTCTTCCCCACTGCCTGAACCAACTCTTTATCAGCTAACTCCGTCAATCGAGGAGCGGCGAAGTTGCGTTCGTCGGTGGGCGTTATACCGCATTTGTATAATTCTGTAGCAATTTCCTGTGCGGTCATATCGCCGCATTCTTTTAATATTGTCAAAACCGCTTTATGTCGTTCTGTGAGAGTAGTCAAAACCGTGTAATAGCTTTCCCGGCGGGTTTCCTTTGTGATGTTATCCATCTATTTCACCTTCCTTTTAACTTTGTAATCGTAGCCATTTTTACATGAGCAATAACAACAAAGCTCTTTGATTTTTTGATTGGGATTTGCCTTATGGACAATATGTTCCGGGGAATTATAAAATTGTGATACACAACGGGCGCACAGAGTAATCAGCATGAAGTCATCACGATTGCTTTTCTGACTCTTTTTCATTTTCAAGCCCTAAGCTGATCGCCAAAGCACGATCAATTCCTTTCATTGTCGTTTCATCCAGTTCTCCAATGCGTCCACCCAGCCGACTCTTATCAATCGTCCGTAATTGTTCCAGCAATACTACGGAAGGAATATCAAGCCCATTTCCGGCAGAGAGATAACAGTGGGTGGGCATATTCATCTTTTTGGGTTTGCCCGATATCGCTGCTACCACTACGGTGGGACTATGGAGGTTTCCCATAGCATTTTGCAGTATCAATACAGGACGGTATCCGTTTTGTTCGCTACCCACTGCGGGGGATAATGCGGCAAAATACATTTCGCCGCGTTTTACTTTTACTTTCATACATAAGCCTCCTATATAAAGCGTTATGTAGACGAAAACGGCATGGTTTATAGAGATGTGGGAGGCTATAATAAACCTCAACCTATTTACCATGCCGCTTGCGCCTTATATTTAAAGTGCAATATTTATCCTCAATATCCCTCGCACTTACCGGGAATCATCAAACGGCGGTCGGTTAAACCGCTCCACGGGAGTTCCACCCCTCCGCATTCTTATGCCGAGCGACCCCCATTGCCTGCGACGGCTCACGGTTGGAAAAACCGCTTCAACGCTCGGACTGTGGCTGGGCCGGAGTATCTGCCCCTTTTACGGTCATTGCCTTGCCAAATTACCATCTTGGTAGTTTCGGTCAGGTGTTATCGCTCGCCCTTTGCAGGAGTCTTGGCGCACCGTCCGAGGGGCTTCCGGAAAAGGGAATGTGTTTGACGATTGATTTATTCAGTTTTGGAGGGCGGCGGCTTGTTCATAGCCGCCTATCCCACAAGAGGTTTCCAACCCTCTCACCTAATGCACTTTAAAACCCGTTTTGAGGGGGTGTTTTTAATCGTTCGCCAAAACTTTTTTAATTTTCTTTTCCGCAGCCTTTAAAGATTCATATACCGACTTTTGATTTGCTCCCTCCATTGCGGCAATCTGCCATGTAGATAAGCCCTGAACAGTGCTGAGCAAATACCGCCGCCGCTGAGCTTCGGTCAGCGTGGATAACGCCTTAGCTGCGATTTTTCGCCGCTGTCTTTGATTTTCTGCTTGCTCCTCAGCCTCAATCAATGCGTCCTCCGGAGATGCAACACAACATAGAGTGGTTGCTTCCAAGCTGTGAATGGACACATTCTTTTTGGTTTGCGCATTTTCGGCGCGTACCTGTTTGAGATAAATCTCATCTGAGAGAGATTTAAGTTCTGTAAAATCTGCTTCGTTCTTATCAGGATTCTCTCGCAAGTAATCCTCTAAAGTGATTTCAATGGTCTGATTCGCAAAACGGTAAACAATGCCTTTCGCTTTTTTGTTGGCAGCATAATCACTGTCACGATAATTTTTCATTTTCTTTCCTCCGAATTTTTGATTTTTGATATAAGCTGAAATCAAAAATCGGAGGTCAGGGATATTTGGCAATTTGGCACTGCCATTGGTCATAAAACATAAAAAGTCCTTTCTGCTTTTAACGCAAAAAGGACAATAAAAAATGCCGGCAAGGTATAGCGTTAAAAGCTATAACTCGTCGGCATTTCGTAAGCTCGCTCCTACTGGATTATCAATACCAGCGTTTCCGGCTGTAGGCTCGTACTCAGTTATCTGAATGTACAATATTTAATTTTTATTTATAAACACCGTTCCATATTAGACAGCGTGGACACCGTGTGATTTTGTCGTAATCGTCCTCGCATATTTTTCTGAAAATTTCCGTCCGGAACGGTCGGTCATTGCAGTCGTTGCTAAGCGGTTTTTTGCAACCGACACATTGAATGATGAACTTCTGTTTCTTTATCATTGTTTTTTGCACGATGGCCATTCCTCCTTTTTTGTCGAAAATTAGCACATTTGCGAATATCGTGGGCAAAAAAATACGATGTGTTTAGATTAATGAGAAACCCTTTAATCTAATTTCCATTGCTTGTTTGGATACCTCAAAAATTTTTGCCATTTGACAAATATACTCTTGTTTGCTCTTACAGGTAGGGCGCAGGGCATAAAAACAGCGTTTGACTTGTCCGTTAGGCATAAGGATAGCTTGCGCCAGATAATTGGCCTGCCATTCTGTCGCATCTTCGTCAACTTCATTTTGGTATAGAGCGGCTGCGGTTCCGGTTCCGCTGAATACACATTTATGGAGCAAATAGTGGGAAAGCTCATGCGCCAGAGTAAACCGAAGCCTACCATAAAGGGATTCCTGTTCCAACAAAGAAGCATCTATCAATATCGTGCCGCCGCGAACAGACATCAAAGCATAATCGTTGATGTCTTTGTCAAAATAAGTTGTAATGCCGTCATCGTAAATCATACGGCCAAGCTCTCGGCCATCATTGGTTAGGTATTTGTATTCGATAGATAGGCGATTTGTTTTTTCAATAATTGTTTCAATCGGTACCGGTCCGGGAGGTCTACCCAGGTATGCGGTATCATATTCGCTGAGCGCTTTGCGGGCAATGGATACAAGTGTCTGTGGACGAAAGAATATAACCGGCATAGCGGCTCCTTTCCGATTCAGTATTATTTTGAATCTTTTGTGATACGCTTTATAAAATCTTCCCACTGCTTGTCCGTTACGTTATGTTTTTTAGCTGTTCTGAGTGCTGCCCGTACAATATCTTTTTCCATGATGTATTCGGGCAGATCGGCACTGACCGAGTTTCGGGATTTAGCGGCGAGGTCATGCA
>JAAYFA010000057.1 GCA_012728445.1 Clostridiales bacterium
ATTTTCACTTCGTCCGATATCAGAATATTCAAAACGAGTGTCGAGTTCGCGCCTGAAGTGAAATCAAGTTCAACCGGTTTGTTCAAGCGGCGTGCGAAAAGAGCGGCATAGGTGTTGGCGCGGACTTTCCGCTTGTACTTGCATCCTACACTGTCTCCATAGAGAACCACTTTAGAATTTTCGTTAGTCTGTTCCAAATTATTCCCACTTTCCAATATAATTTTATTTTACGCCCTTACAGGCGATAAATATGAGTTTACCGATAAAACCGAACATTGTCAATAATTTTTTTTATAGAGTCTTTGTTTAAAGAATACTAAAAACTGGGGGTTCGATTTTAGCGTTCATGGCAAATGCTGACGACGTAATCCGGGAATAAGAGACTTGTACGAATAACGCAGCTTTCGTCAATATCTTTTTTTACATCCTTCATGCCTGTGCCAAGGAACTTAATATAGCTTTCTTTCGCAGTCCATATTTTAAAAAACTGAACTTTTCGTGTGTCGGGTGGCGTCGAGAAAAAACATTCTTGTTCCTTTTGTGTGAAAAACCGTTTGGCAAGCGCTTCAAGGCGAGGCTCTTTCATTTTTTGAATATCTATACCGACAGGTTTGTCGTGCACGGCGCACACGACCCGGTTGCCGCTATGACTGATGTTAAAGTGCACATCGCAACGGTTGAAGACATAGGGTTTGCCGGCTTGAGTCAAGTCAAATTTAATTTCGGCAAAGGGGATGCCAAAAACTTTTTTAATCGCTAACTTCGCAAGGATGTCGCCTGTCAAGGATAAGTCTTTGTCCCGCTTTATTTTCATCTTATGGATGTGTTCCCGCTTACCCTCTTGCACAAACTGCAAAAGGAAGTCAAAGGTGGAAGCGTCAATGCCTTGCTCCAATTCGACGGCAAATACTTCAGGGTTCATGGGTGTTGCCTCCATTTGCACAAGTGCGTACATAATGCCATAAAAACTTCGGAAATGGGTTTTAATATCGAATTATAAACTATTTTTTATCTTGATTTTATAAATTTTCAGCAAAATCGGCTGTATAATGAACCGCTCGATTTGGATTCCCTCAAATTGGGCGGTTTTTACGTTCAGTTATGATGAAGGACGATATAACATCAATTTCAGGCACAGGCGGCAACTTGTACCGGTCAAAATTTTCCAAGTGTCCAGCGGCCGTTTAACAATAATGCCAACAAGCATCCGAGCGCTGCTCCTGTCTTTAAAAAACTAGCTTTTGTAATGCCTGTATTTTTCCAAGGCGTCCAAAACTGCCACGATATTTTCCAGCGGGACTTCGTAATTCAGCTCAGCATTGAGCCCCAACCCGCCCTGTGGCAGGTACATCGCTTTTACACATTCGCCCACATGGTCAAAAATCTCCGAGCGGGTGGCGAAGGGGAAGAGTTGTCGGTCCAAATCCAAATTGATGGGAATCTTGCCCTTGCACACCCGTACCAAGTTATCCAGCCCATTCGCGCGGTATTGCGGGTTGATCATGTTCACGCCGCATTCGACTAGGTCGGGCATAATTTCCCAAATACAGCCGTCCGTGTGCATATAAATGAGTGCATCTTGCTTTTTGGCTTTTATCATACCATATAGTTTTTTGTAGCAGGGTTTCAAATACTTGCGCCATCTTTCCTGACCTATCGCAATTCCCTTTTGCATCCCCAAATCATCGCCGAAATACGTGATGTTGCCCAAACGTGGCAAAATGGCTTCCACTTGATATACATTGTATTGTAATACCTTATCAATC
>JAAYFA010000205.1 GCA_012728445.1 Clostridiales bacterium
GCTGATGATTGCAGAGATTAAGGAGGCGTCCCAAAAGCAAGATTCCATCGGTGGTGTGGTGGAATGCTGTGCGGTGGGTGTCCCTAGGGGGCTCGGTGACCCGATGTTTGACGGGGTTGAAAACCGCCTTGCCGCCGCGATATTCGGTATACCGGCAGTGAGGGGTATCGAATTTGGCGCGGGGTTTGCGGCCTCAAATATGCGCGGTTCTGAGCATAACGACACGTATTTTTACGAAGACGATAAAGTCAAAACATGCACCAACAATCACGGCGGAATTTTAGCGGGCATCAGCACCGGTATGCCGATACTGTTCCGAGTGGCTTTCAAGCCCACGTCCTCCATCGGCTTGGAGCAAAACTCCGTGAATTTAGCGAAAAAAACAAACACAACGCTCGTGATCGAAGGCCGGCATGACCCTTGTGTTGTACCCAGAGCGGTTGTTGCCGTGGAAGCGGTTGCCGCCATAGTTTTACTTGATATGTTAAAAAAAGGAGCTAAATAAAATGAATATTGAAACGTTGAGGGCACAGATTGATAAAATAGACGACGAGTTAACCCGAATTTTTACCGACCGCATGAAAATTTCACAACTGGTATCAGAGTACAAAAAAGACAACAAGCTTATGGTACTTGACCGTTCGCGGGAACGCGAAATTTTGACAAGAGTGACCGCAGAGGCCGCCCCGGAGCTTGAAGTCTATATCAAAACGCTTTTTCAAACTCTTTTCAGCTTGAGCCGCTCCTACCAAAACGCGTTACTCGTTAAAGATAGTCCTCTGGCAAAGGAGATACACAAAGCCGTTGCCGAAACGCCGGCGCTTTTCCCCACGAAGGCGGTAGTCGCCTGCCAAGGGGTGGAAGGGGCCTATTCGCAAATCGCCGCGGACAAGCTGTTTTCACTACCAAACATGATGTACTTCAACAGCTTTGAAGGCGTATTCCGCGCGGTGGAAACGGGGCTCAGCCGTTACGGCATTTTGCCGATTGAAAACAGTTCGCACGGTTCGGTCACTCAAGTGTATGACTTAATGAAGCAGCACAACTTCCATATTGTAAAAGGATTAAAACTAAAAATCGACCACTCTCTGCTTGCAAAAACGGGCTGCAAAGTGTCGGATATCAAAGAAATATTTTCTCATGACCAGGCCATTGCGCAGTGCAGTGAGTTTTTGGAAGGCCTGAAGGGCGTGAAAGTCACTGTTGTTGAAAACACGGCTATCGCCGCGCAGATGGTGGCGCAGTCGGATCGCAGCGATATAGCGGCCCTTTCGTCCCATAACTGTGCGGAACTCTACGGGCTTGCCGCCTTGGGTGTTGATGTTCAAAACAACTCTAACAATTTTACCCGCTTTATCTGCATATCCAAAAAGCTGGAAATTTACCCGGGCGCCAACAAAATCAGTTTGATGCTTTCCATCCCGCATAGACCGGGTTCGCTGTATGAAATGATCTCCAAGTTTTCGGTTTTGGGGCTCAACTTAACGAAGCTGGAAAGCCGCCCGGTGCCGGATAAAGACTTTGAGTTCATGTTCTACTTTGATATTGACGCCTCTGTGGTGTCGGAGCCGGTGGTCAACCTTATTTGCGAAATTGCCGCAGGAACCGAGCAGTTTGACTTTTTGGGCAACTATTCCGAAATATAGAAAGAAGCGGGCACAACGATGGATTACGGTCTGATAGGGGAAAAACTTAGCCACAGCTACTCCAAACAAATTCATGCACTCATCGGGGACTATAGTTACGATATCAAGAAC
>JAAYFA010000117.1 GCA_012728445.1 Clostridiales bacterium
CTTGGAGAAACGGTCAATTTTTACCGGCGCGTCTTCCTTGTGCTCGATGTACTTGTGGGCGGTATTCTTGGATATTCTGAGCTCCTTGCCGATGGCGTAGGCGCTTTTCCCGCCCTGTGCTTTTTCCCGTATCATGAGAATCGTTCCACTCCTTAACATCCGGCCTACCTCCATGGCGTTTCTTTACGCCATGGTAGCCGTTATTTTTGAGTGGGTCAATTTTCACCGGCGATCTCGGTCAATTATACTCCGGCGTTTACAACAGTGCTTGCTGACTGTGAGCTTATCCGGCAGACGCTCTGCGACACTAAGGCGCTTTATGCCGAAATGCAACAGGAACAGGATGAAATGGCGGTCGTGTCCGAGCTCATGCAGGCGCATATAAAAAAGAATGCGTCCGTCGCCCAGTCGCAGGAAGCCTACGCACAGGAAGCCGAGCGTATCGAAAAACGCTATAATGCCGCTTTGGAGCATTACACTGCACTTGAAACGGAAAAAGAAAAGCGGATGCGAAAAAGCAAGGAAATCGGGGCTTTTATCACAACGTTAAAAAAGCAGCCGTTGACCGTGCCAGAATGGAATGAGCGGCTTTGGATTACTCTGCTCGATACCGCTACGGTTCAGCGCGATGGTAAGATTGTGTTTCGGTTCAAAAGTGGTGTGGATATAATCGCATGAGAAACTCAGAATTCTGCAAATCACAGTATAGTATAATAAAGGAAGTCGGCCTCAATCTAGCCGATTTCTTAATTTTTGGAGGAAAAATTTTGTCGACGCGAAAAAAAGGGTGTGCACAAAGCAACCGTAACAAGCGGAAACACGGCAAGGGTGTAAGAATTATCCCAATGTATAAATTTTTTTATTTGCTATTGTATTTTTTCTATTAATAGTGTATAATAGTTGTAATAATTATAAGTTTGTATTAAATATAAATTAGTTATGTTTATTGAATAGGTGGCGATTTAAATGAAACCTTCATTTGAAGATCTCAAGCAAGAATTAAAGATAAAAAACATCAATCTATCACATCAAAGGCTGAAGGTTATAGAATTCCTTACTCAAAATCGTTGTCATCCAACTGTAGATCAGATCTTTACCAACCTTCAAAAGGACATACCTACACTATCAAAAACAACTGTATATAACACTTTGCGAACTTTGGTAGCATCAGGTTTGGTAAGGGTAATTACAATTGAAGATAAAGAAACCAGATACGATATTGTTACTGAAAACCATGGACATTTTAAATGTGAATCCTGTGGGACAATATTTGATTTTCCCATCGGAATAGATTCTATGATTCCCGGGGTTTTAAGTAAATTTGTCATCAATGATAAAAATGTATATTTAAATGGAGTCTGTCCAAGATGTCTTTCTAATTTAAATGAAAACAAGTGAGAGGAGCTTAACGATGAAAAAATGGAAATGCGTGGTGTGTGGGTATATACATGCCGGAGAAGAACCACCGGAATCTTGTCCGGTTTGCGGTGCGTCAGCTGATAAATTTGAAGTAATTGATGAAGTTCAAACTGCTGAGAGCGAAACAAAAGCATCAAAAAGATGGCGTTGTAAAGTATGCGGATACATTCACGAGGGCCCTGAGGCCCCTGATGCATGCCCTGTCTGCAGCGCTTCTTCAGATAAGTTTGAAGTGGTAGAAGTCGAAACAAAAGAAGAATACAATAAGCTCGGCTTTTATGGTCCGAATGGAAAGAAGCTCTGGCAGTGTACCGTTTGTCTCTATATTTATGAAGGCGACGAACCGCCATTTCTCTGCCCACGCTGCTGGGCACCGCAGGACAAATTCATAGATATGTCAGATCCTGCTACCTTGCCTGATCCCAATAAACCCGATACTACTAGTGAGACAGAAGCTGATATTCTTGTTGTCGGTTCCGGTGCTGCTGCATTCAGTTCTGCAATCACAGCTGTAAACAATGGAAATTCTGTCATCATGCTCGAAAAGAGCGGACTTATCGGAGGAACAACAAGACGCTCCGGAGGCGGTTTCTGGACACCGATGAATCGCCATCAAAAAGCTAAGGGAATTCAAGATAATAAAGAAGATGCAATCAGATATATGTGTCGCCAATCTTATCCTGAGCTATATAATGCCGATGCCGAGCACCATGGACTGCCTGATCACGAATACAGCCTTATAGAAGCTTTTTGTGAGAATGCACATGTCGCTGTTGAATTCTTAGAAGGACAAGGCGTTTTTGAATCTACAGAAGAAATAAACTGGTTGGGTAAAAATCCGGTCGACTATCAAAGCAACCTTCCGGAAAACAAAGGAATTCGCGGCAGAATTCTATATCCTAAAAACGACCAGGGTGGAATGGGCTTTGGCGTCGTGCTTTTGGAGAGATTCAAAAAATATGCTAAAGAACACGGAATTCCGGTTAATACCAATCATGAAGTAACAAAAATCCTCAGAAATGCTGATGGTGTGGTTTATGGTCTTGAAGTGAAAACAGGTAAAGAATCAAAAACATACCGTGCAAGAAAAGCAGTTATCTTTGGAACTGGGGGCTATACACATAATGAGGATATGATGCGCAATTTCCAACGGGGCCCAATATACGGAGGATGTGCCGCGCCGGAATGTACAGGCGATTTTGTTCGGATGGCTTCCCAGGTAGGGGCTAAAATGGGAAATATGCAAAACGCTTTCCGAGCTCAGTGCCTGTTGGAAAACAAATTGGTCAACCCCAATGC
>JAAYFA010000211.1 GCA_012728445.1 Clostridiales bacterium
AATTAAACGCAACAACCGCAAGGCGGAGCTGAGCCTGCGCGATTTAGAATATTTCACCGTGAACGAAGCCGTTAAGAACGACACCGTTGCCGCATGCACCGCAGTGGAGCCGCTGTACAGGCTGATGCTGATTAACCAGTTCCACGATATTCTGCCCGGCACCTGTATCCCGAAGGCGCATATTCAGTCGAATAAAGAAACCGCAGAGATTATTGAAACGTCTGCCGCGCTCATTGCAGAAATGACCGCTTCACCCGCAAACGAAAGTGTTACCCTCACGAATACTCTTTCGTTCGAGCGAAGCTCGCCGGTGTTTATCGATTACACCAACGGCTTTGTGGTGGAAGGCGACTATAAACAACAACTGTATACCGACCTTGACGGTCAAACGAAACTGCTTGTCAGCGGCGTCGTGATTCCTGCATTTTCTTCCGTGACTCTGAAACTTGTCAGGGGGATGGTCAGTGGGGATTCTGCTTTCACACTTTGCGGCAACTGCCTGTCAACACCGTTTGCAAAGGTGGATTTTGACGAGAGAGGTTATATTTCATCCTTCATCGATACTAGGCTCGACAGAGAACTTTGCGGCGAAGGCTATCCGCTCAACACTTTCCTGATCGCCGAGGATGTGCCGACAGCTTGGGATAGTTGGGATTTAGATGCCGACATTGAATGCAAGTTTAAAGACACCGCCGAACTCATCAGCCGCGAAATATTTTCGCAAGGCGAGGTCGCACTTGTGTTGCGCAGTAAATATAAGTTAACGGAAAAAACATCCGTCACACAAGATATGTTCTTCTTTGCCGACACGGCGGAGGTCCGCTTTGATACGCTCATGGATTGGCAGGATGACCACCGTTTCCTAAAAACGGCGTTTGATACCGGTGTTATGCAAGACTTTGCCCGCTGCGAAGTACAGTTCGGCTTTGTTAAACGCCCGACCACCCGCAACAATAGCCTTGAAAAAGCAAAGTTCGAGGTGCTCAACCACAAATATACAGACCTTTCGGAGGCGCGTTACGGCGTGGCGATCCTCAACGACTGCAAGTATGCCATTTCGCTGGAAGGCGGCAACATGCGCCTTTCCCTGCATAAAGGCGGCAACCGTCCCGACTTCCGTGGGGATAAGGGGCTGCACCGCTGCGTCTATTCCTTCCTACCGCACAACAACGGTTTTGATGTAAATTCGGTTATCAAACCCGCCTATGAGCTGAACATCCCACCCATCGTTTCCCCCGGCGAATACCATGCAACACCACTCATTGAGGTAGAAGCCGACAACATTCTGGTGGAAACCATAAAACCGTGCGAAGACAACGAGCGCGCGTTCATCGTCAGACTATACGACGCAGAAGGCGCATTCACCCGCACTGGTATCAAGCTGTTTGCAGGCGCAAAATCCGCCGCAATCACCAACATGCTCGAAGAAACGCTTGAAACAATCGAAGATGTAAAGGCCATCAACCTAGCGTTTAAACCGTTTGAAATTAAGACGCTGAAGGTTATGTATTAATTTTAAAAGCCCTCTTTTTCAATGAGGGTGGCGGACCCCAGTCCGGCGGGAGATGAATCCTCAGTCACCTGCGGGTGACCGCTCCTTTGGAAAAGGAGCCTTTAAAGACTTGCCCGATTAAAGGGGCGAAATTATCGTTTATCCGAACACTATAAAGGAGGCTACCCCCATGAAAACAGAAGTCTTCACCCTACCAAACGGCAGCGACATCACCCTGACAACCTACATCCTGGACACCTCCGAAGAAATGCCCAACATGAAAATCCGCCCGGCTGTGCTGGTTTGCCCCGGCGGCGGCTACAGTGCCTGCTCTGACAGGGAAGCGGAGCCTGTCGCCATGGCTTTTTTGGCGCAGGGCTACAATGCGTTTGTGCTGCGCTATTCCGTCGGCAAAGGCAAAGCCGCTTTTCCCCGTCCTCTTGAGGACGCCGAGGCGGCGCTGGAACTCATCCGCATGAATGCCGGCAAATGGTCGGTGGACAAAAATAAAATCGCCGTTATCGGCTTTTCCGCCGGCGGTCATTTGGCCGCGGCCCTCGCCGCCATGGGCAGGGTGCGCCCGAACGCCGTTATCCTCGGCTATCCTTGCATCTTGTCATCTATAGGCGATGTTCTGGTGGAACCGGTCCCGTCCATCACCGATTATGTGGACGCAAAAACACCCCCGGCATTTATTTTTGCCAGCAGTGAGGATACCTGCGTACCGATTGAAAATTCATTGGCTTTCGCCACAGCGCTTGATAAGGCGAAAGTGCCTTTTGAAATGCATATATTTGAAAAAGGCAACCACGGATTTTCGCTTGCCACCCCTGTGGTGTGCAGCAACCGCACGGCGCTTGAGGCCAATCGGTTTGCAAAGCAGTGGTTTAGCATGTGCATGGATTGGTTAAACAACTTGTTTGCCATTGGCTGAAATTAACATAAGATGCGCTCGACCGAAGCATCCACCTGCAAAGGGTTCATCTCAAACATGGCTATATGACCGACTTGGCAATCAACATCGGTAATATCCACAGACGTGTGTGTTAAGCCAATTCTACCGATGATGGGGACTTGTTTGCCTGCGATTCGGCAGTACAACTTTTCTTTACCAAACAGCGGCTTTATGTCATTCAGAACATACCGCGCAACATCTCTCAACCGAAAACAGTCCTTGCGTTTTTCCAACCCAAAGCCGTGTGTATGGCCGATGGGTACGATGGCAATGCGCAGGGGCTTTTTTGTTTTGTAGGCATCCCCATAGCCGATGTTGTGGTTTTTGGGGAGGTCTTTGATGGCGGCAATTTCACATTCCATAAACCCGATTTTTTGGAGCCCGTATAGGTTTGGTACGGCAAGTCTACCCAAAAAGGCTGAGCCGACACGAACGCAGTCCAAGTG
>JAAYFA010000307.1 GCA_012728445.1 Clostridiales bacterium
CATCACGGGTGTCGGCAGATGGGGCAACGGCGATGTCGAGATCGGTCTGGACAGCTTGGATATGCTCGACGACGTGATGGAGGTTATTGAGCAGGCGTTCAGACTGCAGGATGTGGAGTGAAAATAAACGGAGGGCGATGGTTATGACAGTGCCGTTGTTAAAAATTGATGAGGCTATTCTGGAGAGTAATAAAATCATTTGCCGTCAGATTAGTCGTCTTGGAGAATCGACGAGGGGCGAGGTGTCGCAGGAAGTTTTAGAATCACTGAGGCATTTCGTAGAGCATATACTTCTTAAAGTTTATGCTGAAGGCGAGGACATTGAGGACACGCAAGAGAATGTGAAGGCGGCGGTAAAACACGCCAAGAACAACTCAAAGTTGAAACATTTCTCACGGTTCCATCGCTTTTTACAGGTAGCTGTTTCGCACCGTGCATTAAAAGAGCAGAACGCCGAGCGATTGATGCTAAAGTATTACGAGTATCTTTTGCGCGCCAGAACTTTTTTACACGACGAGTATTCACTTGACGTACTTGCTAATCTTGAACAGTTCCCGTTAGATACGGACGAGGGTTTAATTGAGTATTATGAAAAGATTGCCGAGAAAGTTAAACAATACAATACCCCAATTCAAAACGGATTCAGATATGACCGATTTTATGTGCACGGAGTTAAGCCTTTCTTTGTTGGTGGCAAAATTTACTATGAGGTTGCATTTGTCCCCGCAAATGACCACACAAGCAAGACAGACCGCATCGTTGCTTTTACTGACATTGAAGTCACGAATTTCTACGCTGTTAAGTTTGCTATTTCTTACGACAATATTGAGATTATTGGAAAGCGTATGCCTATCCGAATTATTGTTGACTGGGAGGTCAATATACGCCCTTGCGAATTTAAAAATTTTGCAGAAATTTTTGGTCAGCAGTTTACTCCGGGCAAAGCTGAGCAGCGAGAACTTGCACGTTATTTAACTAATACGGGGTTAAATCTCGTTGAAATTGTGATGTTTTCGAACGAGCATTTCCAAAATATAAAAAATCATATAGTTCCTGAGACCAATGCCATACATTTTTTCGATGTTCTTGAAAAAGCACGAACGATTATTAAAAACAAGCAAGGCGGTAGTAATCTTCTGCGTTATTTGCTTATGCACATGATGAACAGAGTTATAAAGAACCAATACCAGTCAGTTTATTATAGCGAGTATTATGGCGAATATAGGAATCATAAGAACAGCAGCCTATCTAATCTAAAATTGAAATATGAGTGTATTCCATTCGATGATATGCCGTTCTGCTCATCGCCAGTTGGTCATGTTCCAAACCTTTCGGATTTATTTGAATGCCTCGATGCAAATGGTCGCGAGCACGAGATATTGGCGTGGATTGTAAAAAATAATACCGAACAGCAGGGAATACTCTTCACACCTCTTGAAAAAAGTGAAGATGGTAATTACACTCTCGGTGGTTTTGGTGATGTCGCTGCCCTTGCCCAGACATACAACGATAAACTTTATAGTTCGAATAGGCAGCAACTTCGCAAAATGGTTATTAAGTACGACCATATTCTTATTGAAAGCTACAAGGAAGATACAGTATCAATAATTCAGACGGTTAAAAGCCTTACCGGACATAGAATTGATAACTACGTTAACAAGGTTAACTACTGGTTAGAAACTACTGATCAAGTAAACAGCGATGAGAAAAAGAAAGCCTTGCTTGAAATGTTTGCCAACTCGAAGGTGGCTCTTGTCTATGGCGCCGCTGGAACTGGAAAATCGTACTTGATAAATCATATCTCTCACTTATTTGCCGAGAGAACGAGGCTTTATCTGGCGCAGACAAACCCTGCCGTGAATAATCTGAAACGTAAAGTTACGGCAACGACAAACAGTACCTTTTCAACTGTCTCAAAATTTACAAATCCCTATTACAGCGGAGAGACTAATTTTGACATTCTGATTATTGACGAATGTAGTACTGTAAATAATCACGATATGAGAGCGATACTCAACCGAGCGAAGTTTGAATTGCTTGTTTTGGTTGGTGATACGTACCAAATAGAAGCCATCGAATTCGGCAACTGGTTTGATGCTGTGCGGAGTTTTTTGCCCCAAACGGCAGTTTGCGAACTGACAAAGCCCTATCGAACCGATAGTAAAGTTTTGTTAAGGCTTTGGAGCGATGTTCGGAAAATGGAAGATGATGTTCTTGAATTATTACAGACGGGTGGTTATTCGCTCTCTTTGGATGCTTCGATATTTGTCCCAGCTGCCGAAAACGAAATAATTCTTTGCCTTAACTACGGCGGATTGTATGGAATAAATAACATTAACCACTTTCTTCAAGAAAGCAATATGAACAAGGAAATATGGAGAGGTGTCCACCGATATAAGGCGGGCGATCCGATTCTTTTCAACGATTCAGCAGATAAGTTTTTCAGTAGAATCGAAAATCAAGTTCCTGTTATTCATAACAATATGAAAGGTCGTATTGTTGATTTTGAGCTTTTGGATAGGGATACTGCAACAGAACGTATTCAGTTTGACATTGAAATCGATAGGCCACTTATTGAAATGGACGCAAAGAACATGGACTTTGCAATCTTGCGTAATTCACCAAACGGAAACACTATCATTCGATTTGCTGTAAATAAAAATAAAAACACGGACGAAGATGATGACGGCGTTTCAAAGGCGATTGTGCCGTTTCAAATATCGTATGCAGTATCAATTCATAAGGCACAAGGCTTGGAATATGATTCTGTAAAAGTTATCATAACCGATGAGATTGATGAGTTGATAACGCATAGCATTTTCTACACTGCCATTACCCGCGCGAGAAAGACACTGAAAATATATTGGACACAACCCGTAGAAAGAAAAGTGCTTGAGCGCATTAAGCCAAAAGACAATAATAAAGATGTCTCACTTTTAAGATTGGAAATAGTATGACACGCTAAGAACTCACGAGGTTTGGGGTGTGCAAAAGCGGTGCATCTTTTAACGATTTGATTTGAGCGGTGCATTTTAGCAATAAGTAGTTACTTTGCCACCGGAGATGACAGGAATTAAACCCCATGTATCGACTTGTTCCCCCGAACGGATAAAAACCATTGACCTGTTCCCTTGAACAGATTACCTCCATAAAATCCACTATTGACCTATTCC
>JAAYFA010000398.1 GCA_012728445.1 Clostridiales bacterium
CCGCCGATTTGTATGAGTGTTAGGATGACAAGCTGCCCGAATAACGACCAATGCGTAAAAGTGTCAAACAAAACCAAACCGGTCACACAGGTTGCGGAAGCAGCCGTGAAAAGTGAGTCGATAACAGATGTAAACACCCTTTCTTTTGAGGCGATAGGAAGCATCAACAGAATGGTGCCTGTGAAAATGATGACCATATAGCCGAACACAAGAATCTTGGTTGGCTTAATTTTGTTCAGACGAAAAAGAAAATGTAGGTTGCGATTTTTCGTTGCTATATATAACAGCTCCCCTACTCAATTTAATTGAAAGTAGCATATTTTGCCCCCTAATAAATGCGGTTAATTTTAAGAAATCGTAAACGAATGGCGAAAATCAATATAAACCTTTTTTATGATTTTTGCAAGTTTTTTTCCACTTTGTGATGTCCTTTGTGATACCACCTTACTACTTTTACAAAGTGAAGCTTCTGTATTTGGATTGCGCCAAAATACAGAAGCTTATATAAGATTATGAACGCTGGAATAGGTCAGTTTTTAGCGTCAACCCAACCAAGGCAACCCGGCGGGCTTGAAAATCAGCCAAACCAAGACATATCCGCTGATAACGGCGGAAAGTGTGAAGGGAACGCTGATTCTCATAAAGGTGCCCGCTTTAACTTCATAGCCCTCTTTACGCAAAATACCAATACCCGCGATGTTGGCGGAGGCACCAATGGGCGTAATGTTCCCGCCAAGGGTCGCGCCGACGATAAGACCGAAATACAGTACATAAGGTTCAATACTCAGCGATGCCGCAATCACCGTCACAACCGGTAGCATGGTCATCACATACGGTATATTATCAATAACGGCAGAAAGTGCGACGGAAGCCCAAACAAAAATAGTAAAGATTATAAAAACATTCCCTCCGCTTACGTTTTGTATAATCTCGCTGATTTTATCGATTATGCCGACTTCCTCAACACCGCCGATAATGATAAAAAGACCGAATAACAGAAGCAAAGTAAATCCGTCAAGTTCCATAATTATGGTTTTAATGCTGATTTTTTTGATAAGATTCCTGCAAAGACCAAATAAAAACAGTCCGACACAAATAAGTCCGTTAATCGGGACGCTCTGTCTAAAACTATCCGGCAAAGGCAAAAACGATGCCAAAATTAAAAGCAGAATAGTACCGAGCAGAAGGTAAGTTGGCAAAAAATCGGTTACAACTGTTTTTTCTTGCATATGAATTGGCTGCTTATCTTTTCTTAACAAAAACAAAAGAATAAGTGCTGAAACGATTGCGGCTACCTGACATATCCAGAAAAGCCCGAACTTGTGTTGAAAAAAGAAAAACTCGGCAAAGTTCATGTCCGCTTCCGCACCGAGGAGAATAGCGGTCGTATCGCCAACGAGTGTTGCCGCCCCCTGTAGGTTTGAGGAAATGGCGATGGCAATAATCATATTGACCGGTGATATCTTAAGCTTTTTTGCCACCGTTACCGCCACAGGGGCAACCATCAGCACAGTCGCAACATTATCTACAAAGGCGGATATAAGACCCGCAAACAGCGATAGTGCAACAACGGCCCACTTGACATTCGGCATCCTGTCTATAAAATAATCGGCGAGTAATGCCGGCATTTTTGATTCAATAAACAGTGACACAACACCCATGGTGCCAAAGATCATCATCAGTACATTCCAATTTGGCATCCAGTCAAGTGTAATTATCTTTTCGATCGACATCATACGTGTAATAATAAATATCAGTGCAACACCCAATGCAATGTAAGCCCTGTACTTTGGAAACAACAGTAAACAGGCGTATGTAATTAAAAACAGAACTAGCGCGAGAATCATCATCCTTAAATATCTCCTTGCAAATTTAAATTTAG
>JAAYFA010000268.1 GCA_012728445.1 Clostridiales bacterium
GTGTCAGATACTCCAGACCAACGCTGCTTAAAAAGTTCATGCGCCCGCCGATTTCTTTGAGCACCGGAGCTGCGATTGTCTCATCTCTTTTTCTTAATTTCAGGCTGTTAATAAATTCAACGCCTTTGTTAATCGGCATGTTTACAAATTTATCGATATTGATGTCGCCGACGGTTACGCAAAGTGACTCCGGCTTTAACCGTGCCCCTTTGCAATCCGGACATTTGGTGGAGGACATATACTGTTCAATCTCCGCCCTGGCCCAGTCGCTTGTCGTTTCTTTATACCGACGCTCCAAGTTGTTGGCCAAACCTTCAAACTCGGTTGTATAGGTTCCGCTGCCGTATTCATTGCGGCGTTGTAGAGTGATTTTTTTACCCTTGGTACCATAAAGCAAGGCTTCAATGGCTTTCTTGGGCAGTTCTTTTACCGGTGTATCCATCGAAAATTTATAATGCGCAGCAAGCCCTTCATAATACATTTGCGCAATGGTGCCGCCTTCGGCAATAGACCAACCGCTCGCCTTTACTGCGCCTTGTCGAATAGAGAGGTTTTTATCGGGCATAATCAGATCCGGGTCAGGCTTCATAAAAACACTGAGCCCCGTGCAAGTTGGGCAAGCGCCGAACGGGTTATTGAAGGAAAACATGCGCGGGGCAAGTTCTTCTATACTGACACCGTGCTCGGGGCATGCATAATTCTGGGAGAAAAGCAGTTCGTCGCCGTCAATGACATCGATGAGCAGCATACCCCCGGAAAGAATTGTCGCCGTTTCGATGGAGTCGGCAAGGCGTCCTCGTATATCCGCCTGAATGACAAGACGGTCAACAATTATTTCTATAGTGTGTTTTTTATTTTTGTCCAGACTGACGGCTTCTGTCAATTCATAAATGCTGTCATCAATTCTCGCTCGAACAAAGCCGCTTTTTCGGGCGGAATCCAGTTCTTTGGTGTGTTCCCCTTTTCGCCCCCTGACGATCGGCGACATTACTTGGAATTTCGTGCCCGGTGGCAGAGCCATCACTTTGTCAACAATGTCATCCACGGTTTGGCGCGTTATCTCTCTGCCGCATACCGGGCAGTGAGGGATACCGATACGAGCATAAAGCAAACGCAGATAGTCATATATTTCCGTAACGGTGCCAACGGTTGAACGGGGATTTTTAGATGTTGTTTTTTGGTCGATGGAAATCGCCGGTGAAAGCCCTTCAATGTAATCCACGTCCGGTTTTTCCATTTGCCCTAAAAACTGTCTGGCGTAAGAGGAAAGCGACTCCACATAGCGGCGCTGCCCCTCGGCATATATCGTGTCAAAGGCGAGCGAAGACTTGCCTGAACCGGACAAACCGGTAAAAACGACCAATTTATCCCTCGGAATCTCCACGTCAATATTTTTCAGATTGTGCTCGCGGGCACCTTTTACAATTAGATTTTTTTGCCGCAATTGCGTTCCCTCCGGCGCAGATTATTTCATGCTTCTTAACTTTTCAATTTTGTCCCGCAAATAAGCGGCGTGTTCAAATTCCAATATCTTCGCCGCTGCTTTCATTTCGGCGGTCAGCCGAATGATCATTTGCCCACGTTCCCTCGGGCTTAACTTCTTGCCGGGCTTTTCATCGTCGGCTTTGATTGATATTTCAAGAATACTGCGAACATCTTTGACAATGGTCGTCGGTGTAATGCCGTTGGCTTCATTATACGCTGTTTGTATTTCCCTGCGGCGGTTCGTTTCCCTTATTGCGCGTTCCATAGACGGTGTTACCTTGTCCGCATACATGATAAC
>JAAYFA010000080.1 GCA_012728445.1 Clostridiales bacterium
AGGGTGGCGGACAATTTTATCAATCTTATCAGTTTTGAGTGCTGAAATATTTTTGCCCACGTTTACTTGACACATACGTGAGCTTGTTCCCCCTTGATAATTCCCGCCCGCTGTGATAAACTGGACAGCGTTATATCCACTGTATTGCGAGGGAATTTTATGAAGATAACATTGCCTGCTCAGGTTGAAACAGTCATCAGCATTCTCGCAGACGAAGGTTTTAAAGCCTACATTGTCGGCGGCAGTGTGCGCGACTGTTTGATGGGGAAAACACCGTTTGACTGGGATATAACCACACAGGCAAAACCGGCGGAAATCGCACGTACTTTTATGAAGCACAAGGTGATTGAAACCGGCATTAAACATGGTACGCTGACGGTTATTTTAGACGGACTTTCCATGGAGATTACGACCTTCCGCATTGACGGCGAATACAGCGACAACAGGCGCCCGGATTCGGTTGAGTTCACGACGGATTTGATGCAAGATTTAAGCCGAAGAGATTTTACCATGAACGCACTCGCCTACTCCATGCAGGAAGGACTTGTTGATGAATTTGGCGGAGTTGAGGATATTAAAAACAACATTATCCGCTGTGTTGGCAGCCCGGATGTGCGCTTTGGCGAGGATGCACTGCGGATTTTAAGGGCGCTGCGGTTTGCAAGTGTGTTGGATTTTGACATTGAACCTGAAACGGCCGAAAGTCTGCTCAATAACCGAAACCTGCTTAAAAATGTCGCGGCGGAAAGAAAGCAAGTGGAGCTTATTAAGTTGCTGTGCGGCAAAGCGGTGGAAGGCGTTCTTTTAGCGTTTCGGGATGTTGTTTTTGAGATTATCCCCGAACTCATCACCACGAGTGGTTTTGACCCGCACGACGGGGAAAACCAAGTTATGGATCTCTACGAACATAGCGCATTCGGTGTTGCGCTTATAAAAAACGAACCGGAGCTACGCATGGCGATGCTGCTGCTTGCTAGCGGCAAACCGGCTTGTTTAACCTTAGATGAAAACGCCATAGGCCGATTCCATGGGCACGCCAGCGCCGGGGAAGAAGTCGCACTGGCCGTGCTGAAAAGATTACGGTTTAGCAAACATTTTACGCAAGAGGTAGCGCAGCTCGTTCGCTACCAAGACAATCCGGTTTTTGAAGACCCAAAAATGCTTAAAAAAACGCTCACCAAACTCGGTAAAGAGTTTTTTAAAAAACTGCTCTTGGTAAAACGAGCAGATTTGCTTGCCTTTATCCCCGCTAAGCTTGACGGTGTTGCCGCGGTGAACGAATTAGAGGATCAAATGGACCGCTTGCTGGAACAGGACTTTTGCTTTTCAATTGGGGATTTAAAAATCAACGGAACGGATTTGATCGATTTGGGCCTGCCTGCGGGCAGAGCGGTCGGCAGTATGTTAGAGCGCTTATTTGATGCCGTAATTGAGGAAAAAACAGTGAACGAGAATAGCGCCCTGATTAGAACAGCCAAAGAGTTTATGGAAATTTTAAATAACCGGTAAATGAACCTTGCAAGGGCAAGACTTGACTGCAAAATAAAATTCGATTATATTTTTTTATAAGGAGCCATACATGAGTAATTATATAACGGAAGTTATAACCAAAGAAAAGGCCACAGAGTTTGACACCTATGTGACAGCCAGCCCAAAAGCCAGCTTTATGCAGATGAGCACCTGGGCAGATGTTAAAAACAACTGGAAGTGGCGTGGCATTATCTGCCGAGACAAAGACGGAAAAATATGTGGC
>JAAYFA010000355.1 GCA_012728445.1 Clostridiales bacterium
AATTAAAATATGACTAAAAAATCTTACGAAAGAGCGATACAATGAAACGAGCTGAATTCCAAAACCTGCTGATGCAGTGGTACAAAAAAGAAGCCAGAGTCTTACCGTGGCGAAGTGACCCGACCCCTTATAAAGTTTGGATTTCGGAAATTATGCTGCAGCAAACCAGGGTGGATACAGTTATTCCGTATTTTTTACGCTTTATTGAAGAGGTCCCGAGTGTGGCGGCGTTGGCACAAATTGAAGAGGAAAAACTGTTAAAGTTATGGCAAGGGCTCGGTTATTACAACAGAGCACTTAATCTAAAAAAAGCGGGATTAAAAGTCATAGAGGAGTTTAACGGTGAAATCCCTTCCGAAATGGAAGACTTGATGTCTTTACCCGGAATCGGTGTGTATACGGCCGGGGCAATTGCATCCATCGCATTTGGTAAGGCGGTGCCTGCGGTGGACGGGAACGTTCTGCGCATCATCGCCAGGGTGACCGCGAGCAGAGAAGATATCAGTAGCCCGGCGACAAAGAAAGTTTTTGAACCGCTTGCCTTGCAGTTGATACCAAAAGATAATCCCGGTGATTTTAACCAAGCCTTGATGGATTTAGGTGCAACCATCTGTTTGTCAAACGGCGAGCCAAAATGTAACGAGTGTCCGGTAAACAGTTGCTGTGAGGCTTACCGCAAAGACTTAACTTTTGAATTACCGGTACAGTCGGCTAAAAAGCCGCGTAAGATTTTGAAGAAGACCGTTTTCGTTATCTCCTATAAGGATAGTTACGCCTTAAAGAAAAGACCGGCAAAAGGCCTGTTGGCAAACCTATGGGAGTTCCCGAATGTCGAAGGGCATTTGAACGCCGAGCAAGGTAAACAAGCGCTCAACAGTCTTGGCCTTGCAGCCTTTGAAATATCGAAGTTGCCGGCGTCGAAGCACATCTTTACGCATTTGGAATGGCACATGAAAAGCTATCTTGTGAAAGCGACGGAGCTTCAAGCTTCATCGGATTTAACCTGGGCAACAAAAGAGGAAATCAACCACAGGTATTCTATCCCAACCGCTTTCAAAAAAGTTGTTGCAGATGTTGAAGGAATAGTATTGTAGCGTTGATGTTACAAAATGCACAGATGTCGTTTGCAGATTTGGTGCGGCCGTAGAACACAAGACAAATTGAAAAAATGAAAGGGAGATAAAAATGTTTACAAAAAGACTTAGTGTTTCTCTACTCATGGGTGCGATTCTGGGCGTTTTTTGTATTATGGGCGCTTATGTCAGGTTTGGCCCCGAAAGCGAGATCTTCCTCCTGTTTGCCCTATGGTACAACAGGCTGCTCATGGGCCTTTTGATTGGACTGCCCCTTGGTAAAATCGGTTTGCCAAAGGCAATTGTACGAGGAGCGATTCTCGGCTCACTTGTTTCTTTTGCCTACTATAGCGCTACAGGGTTTACTGACCATATGAGTTTTGTGGCCGGTATTGTGTATGGTATGATTATTGAGGCTGTTGCCTTCAAGCTTAGCGGGGATGAAAAAAAGAAGACAGAGCAGTGATGCATATGAGTTCAGCCAAAGCGGATTGAATACCGAGGACGGACAGCGTGCTCCTGCAATATCAACTGTTATTAATCAAATGAAAGGTTATGTGACTAAACAAATCGGGTTTTCGTTATGGCAAAAGTTTATTTCATAACCACATCATACGAGACGAAACGGAATATGAAAAAATATGG
>JAAYFA010000348.1 GCA_012728445.1 Clostridiales bacterium
AAGCTCATAGCACGACTCTATGATGAATCGGATGAAATCATAAAAAGAACTTTAAAATTCAGGGAAAATAATTTAAGTTTGGATGAATATGAAATAGGCGAGTTTAAAACCGAACTTGAAATCATATCAGATGAAAGTGGATATTTAGAATCTATTGACTTTAAAGAGATATTATATACTTTGAGGGATATGGACACTGAGTTTGTTTTAAAAATCGACATAGGTGCTTTTGTGTCCAGAAACCAAGCGATAGCGACGCTCCATTATAATGAGGATTTAATGGACGAAAAGCTAATGAACATCCTGCTGAAAAAGTTTAGTATAGAAAGAGAACGAATAGCCTATAATGATTATAGATTTTCAATTCAAAAGATAACAGATATTGCACTAAGGGCTCTATCTCCGGGAATAAATGACCCCAACACAGCGATTCATTGTATCAACATATTGGGGGTCCTCCTTGGTAAACTTGGTGAGATAAAAGGCAGATATACAGTTATAAAAGATGAAAACTCTAAATCTCAAATAGGGTACGAAGATTTTCACTTTAGAGAAGACTTATACTTTGCTTTTTATCAGATTGTACATTATGGCAAGAAAGATATATCGGTCGTACTGGCTCTTCTTAATGCCCTTAAGATTATAAGTATGTCAGCTTCAAGCGAGAAGGTAGCAGAGATCAAGGACTTTGGCGATTATGTTTACCAAAATAGCATCAATAATTTTAGTCATATGTTTGATATAGAAATGATAAAGAAAGCACAAGGATTGATTTAATGCCGATGGAATGGCAAGCTGTTTTATAATCACCGTATCTCAACGAACAAACAGTGTATTACATTATTGGAAAGAGCTTCGATTTGAATTGTTGCAACTGAGTAAAAAGAAATCAACCCGTTCGTGTTGATAGATTTAAACAAAACCGATCAAAGGAGGCTGATTGTTATCCGCTGCGCACGCTACGCACGCTGCGGGATAGATTATAAGCACAATACAATGATCCGATTAGTCTGTGTGAAAGCATTAGAATTCTTAACTTAACTTATTATACACTAAAAAGCCGAACAAAGCAAATGAAATGACTAAAAAATTACGCTTATTTTTCTTTTAGTTGGTCGTATTTCTAAATCAGGGTTTACGCACAGGCTCTTCTTCAGGGTCTTCATGGTGTAAATACAGATGAAAGGCATTGATTTCGCCGCCAAGCAGAATAATAAGCGTGCTGGTGTATAACCAAACAAGCAGGGCAATAACACCGCCGATGCTGCCGTACACCTTTTCATAGGCCGCAAAGTTATTTACGTAGAAGGAAAATAATACCGATGCAATAATCCATGTGAGTGTTGCAAACAGCGCTCCCGGCCACACTTCTTTAAAGGTCAACTTGCGGTCCGGCAACACTGTGTACAGTAGCATCAGCGAAACGAACATAAGGAGAAGGGGAATGATGTAGCGTGATATCGACCAAACGATGGGGAATATACTTTGTGCATGGATAAGACCGAAAATGTATTTGCCAATTACTTCCCCTAAAACGAGGGAAAATAAAGCCGTAATAATTAACAAAGAAAAACCGAAAGTTGCAAAAAGTGCAGTGGCTCTAAGTTTAATGAAGCCACGCTTTTCATTGGACCCATAGGCTTTGTTTACGCCCTTCATAATAGCGGCTATGCCTCGTGAAGAGGACCAAAGAGCGGCGAGAAGACTGAGCACCAGTATAAATGCACTTTTCGCTTCTACCGTGTGTACCAATATTTTTTTTAGTAATTCGCCCGTTTCACTCGGGAGGAATGTACTGAAGTTGGCAAAGAGGATATCTTGAGAAAGGGAGGTGTAACTGATTATGTTAATGATAAACAGTAAAAACGGAAAGAACGATAGAATAAGGTAGTAGGTGATTTGTGCGCTGAGGTCCGGCAGCGCATCCTCTTTCAATCGTGCGAGTAACTTTTTTGTATATTCATAAGCTTTACTTTGGCGCAGTTTCTCTAATCTCATAATTTCCCCCTGCTATTGATAATAAACGAGGCGTCAACGTTGTGCCTAATTGTTTGCGGTTAAGTCGAGAGATTGTTGGTAAATCGCAAGGGTCGCATAAATTTCCGCCTGGCTGCTGGCGTTGAGGACCCAAATATCCTTTTGGTCTTGGTCGCCCCAGCCGTTAATCCAGTCGCCCGGTAAAGACGGACCATACAGCAGGCTGCGCCGGGTAATATAGTTGTCGTATGCGTAATCGATGCTGTTTTGCATGTGAGCGATGTAAACAGCGGTATTTTCTGCATCATAAGGGGTAAGCGCTACATATCCGTTGAGCAAAATCAGGTTAAACCAGATGTTGCCGGACGGGTATTTTTTTAAACCGTCAACGTCGCTGTCTTTTGCAAAATACGTATCGGCGCAGGCCGCCCAATACTTTGCCGTGTCCAAATACTTGCTCGCCCCGGTTGCTCTGTATAGCTCCACAGCGCCGGTAATTGGGGAACCGCTGTTGTAGGAGTAGGGTGGGCCGTCGGGGCGAAGGATGCCGGTGATGTTGTTTTCGCTGTCTTTACTGAATCGCATCAGGTCATGAAAAACGCCATCGGGCCTTACAAGGTACTGCAGAAAGTTGTAAGATTTTACGGCCTTGTCCAAGTAGAGTTCGTTGCCGGTCAGGCGGTAAAGTGCTGCGAGCAGCTGAATGGCAGGACCGTTGGAGCAGGCGTGCAGGGCGTCATGGCGGTCATCCCAGTAAAAACCGCCGAGTGGGGTATCGTTGTCAACCGTAAAACCATAATCGCGGAAAATTTGCGGATCCAAATCCACAAAAGCGGCACGGATGATATATTCCGCTATTTCGACTGCGCGGTTCAGGTACTTGCGCTCATTGGTTAGCTCGTAGAGCCCGATTAAGTCCCGCGCGAGCCACATATTATCGTCGTAAGAGACACCGTTCGTGGCGCCATTTTTAAACAAGGCGCGGCTGTGGGAATAACCGTCAAATCGGCGGTCGACAACCCGTCTGAAGTAATCTAACCCCTCAACAACCTGTTCGGATTTTCCAATATAGCTGTCGTCCAGCATCGACATTTTATAAGTCAACGACAAAAGCCCGCAGTAGCCCCAGTTGAATTCAATCTCTCCGTGCGGGCGATTGGTGAGTAGGCTCAACGGCTCAAACCAATAGCTGTTGTAATAGCCGCCGCTTAACAGCTCGGCGCGGTAGGCATCCCTTTCGTAGGTGGGCAGGCTTGCCGAATAGCCGCTGTCGACAACCGGTTGTTCAAAGATTTTTCCCGAGAAAAAAAGATTAAAAACCTGAACCAGCACAAGGGCTAAGGACAGAAGCGGTTTTAGAAATTGTATTATTGAGTTCATGTTTGTTGTCGCTCCTTTTTATGTTATTGATTGTTGTTATTATACCTTAATGGGGCAGGCAATTCAATGGCGTTTTATTGACGACAATTTGTAAACGGTCTACAAATTTAAAAGCTTAGCCATGGAAAAACGAGGCGGCGAAGCCTTAAAAAGGGGACAGCAACTACAGCGTTCCGGGTAGGCGCGACCACTGGTTGTCCGCCTATTTGCGTCCCGTTAATCGGACACGAATCAGAAGAAAGCTGTTTATATGTCAAATACGAAAATATTTATTGCGAATTTATAGATATTTTTTATTTAATCTGTTATAATGCATAATTAGTGCAGTACATAGTAAAATATCGTTGAACTGCAAATTATTAAATCGGGGGTCGGTTCTATGATTTTAAACCATACGGGCACGGCACGCCATGCTCCTACGCAAACGACAATCCCTTCACCGCCGCGGGCGGTCCCCTTCCCTTTAACAAGGGACGCTGGGAAGATGCGATACCGCTTTGGCTTTCATTATTAGGAGAGCTGACGCTGCAGATGACTGAGA
>JAAYFA010000245.1 GCA_012728445.1 Clostridiales bacterium
AACGGGCAGGTCATCGGCCGCAGCGCAAACACTTCGGCGTCCTTTTCCTCGGCGCCCAGAATAAACATGCTGTCTTTATAGTGGTCCCAATGACCGGAAAGCTTGAACAAATCGCTTTTTGCCATCAAGGGTGTTTTCGTCAACAGATAGCCGCGCTTTTCCTCTTCGTCCTCAATAAATCGTTGGAGCAACTGTACGACTTTAGCGCCTTTGGGCATCAGCAACGGCAAACCCTGGCCGATAAGTTCTGACGTGGTGAAATAGCCGAGCTGGCGTCCGATAATATTGTGGTCGCGCTTCTTGGCCTCTTCAACAGCGGCTAGGTACGCTTCCATATCCTCTTTAACCGCAAAGGCTGTGCCATATATTCTTTGCAGCATTTTTTTGTCAGAGTCGCCGCGCCAGTATGCGCCCGTGGCGGAAGTCAGCTTGAACGCTTTGATCCTGCTCGTGTCGGGCAAATGCGGGCCGGCGCAGAGTTCGACAAATTCACCTTGTTTATAGAAAGAGATTTTTTCTCCTTTTCCGGCATGTTCTTCGATGAGCTCCACTTTATAGTCTTCGCCGGCTGCCTGCATTAAAGCAGTCGCTTCTTTGGCATCTAGTTCAAAATGTTCGAGTCTCAAGCGTTCTTTGATGATTTTTTTCATCTCTGCTTCGATTTTTTCAAGGTCTTCCGGTGTAAAGGGACTTGCCACATCAAAGTCATAATAAAATCCGTTTTCAATAGCCGGCCCGATGGCAAGCTTTGCCTTGGGGAATAATCTCTTAACGGCGTGTGCGAGCACATGGGATGCTGTGTGGCGAAACGCCTTTTTGCCTTCCTCATCGTCAAAGGTCAAGATTTCAAGCGCACAGTCTTCGTTGATTGTCGTGCGCAAATCCTTCACTTCTCCGTTGATTTTGCAAACGCAAGCGGCCTTGAACAAGCCTTGGCTTAAGGCTTTCGTTATGTCGATTACATTCGAGCCGGACTCATATGCCCGAACCGACCCGTCTTTTAACGTAATTTTAACCATTTTGTTTTCTCCTTCACTATAAAAAAAATAAAGCCTCATCCCGAAAGGGATGAAGCTTTTGCTCCATGGTTCCACCCTGATTGCAGATTGCTCTGCCACTCAAATCGCCTTAACGCGGCAAATACGGCACACCTTATCTCAAAAGCTTCGGTGGCGCTCCGCAGTGGTTGCAACCTTTGACTTCTGTCCGTGCTTACAGCCGGGGCAGCGGACTCTCTGAAGAGGTCGGTACAGGTGCTCTCTGCATCATCGCTTTGTGTATAAGAAAATTGTAACGCTTCATGTGAATTAAGTCAAGCAAAACAAGATAAAAACATCGAGCATGCTTATGAAACGTTTTATAAATGCTTATAAAGCGGCCAAAACGCCGCCGATATCGGCATACATACTACTTAAACCGCCTGTGGGCATAACGACTATCTGGCTGAAAGAGCATCGCTCCTTAACAATTTTTATCAGGGCCTTGACGGCCACGATGTTTTTACAGTGCGTTATCACTAAAGTTTTTCCCTTTGTTTCTCCACAGTTTTCGACGATTTTATCCGCAAGCTTGGCAATGGTATTTTCGGAGCCGCCCCTGACCTTTGAGACAAGCTTAATATTCCCGTCGCCGTCGGAGCTGAGTATCAGCCGAATATTCAGCATCGTGAGCGCTTTCCCAAGGAAAGAGTTCATCCGGCCGTTTTTGACGAGGTTGTCGGTATTTTCTAATGCAAACAATATAACGGATTTTGCGATAAATGCTTCAACACCATCAATAATTTCTTGTGTCTCAAGTCCTTTTTCAACGAGTTCTTTGATTTTAAGCGCAATGAGTAACTCACCCGCCGATGCACTCTTGGAATCAAAGATATGTATTTTTTTACCGGACTCCTCCGCAATCTGTTTCCCTTGCACGGCACTGTTATAAGAGCCGGAAATGCGCGCGGACAGTGTAACGACAAAAACAAAGTCAGCCTCACTCGCAATAAAGGCGTCGGCATAATCACCGGGAGAAGGGCAGGAGGACTTGGGCAGTACCTTGACCGTTTTCAGCACACGCAAAAATTCTTCTAAATCTAAATTTTCATCATCAACATATTCTTTTTCGCCGATAATCATTTTTAGCGGTATAGATTTTGCATCGAGGCTTTCTTTAAGTTCCTCCGTCAGTTCGCAGCAACTGTCAACAATAAGCTGGTATTTCATGATGCGCCTCCTTTTTGTATGTGTTTTCAAAGCATCTGCTTATAGCTTTATAATAGCCTTTAAGACAATAGATGTCAAACAAAATCGGGTACGGTTCGAATGGGAGCGCTTTGCTCGTTTCGATAAAAAAACAAGGATACATCTAAAAAAGATGCATCCTTGTAATAATGCGATAATTAGGAAAAATTATCTTTGTTTAGAAAAACAGTCGCTGCAATAAACAGGTCTGTCATCTTTCGGTTGGAAGGGGACTTTGGTGTCGATGCCGCATGATGCACATACTGCGTCAAACATTTCTCTCGGGCCACTTCTGCCACCGGTTTCGTTCTTACGGGCAATACGGCAATCTTTGCAACGTGAAGGTTCGTTTGCGAAACCCTTCTCCGCGTAAAAATCTTGCTCGCTTGCTGTGAATTCGAAGTTTGCTCCGCAGTCTCTGCAGGTCAATGTTTTGTCTTCTGCCATGAAAGTAGTTTACCTCACTTAATAAAATTTGCCTTGTTACGGATTTTACCGAACCCTTTGTAAGAAACAACGCTCATCATGAGCTTTCAAGGCGTCATCACTATACTCTTTATAATTGGGTTTGTCAACACATATTTTAATTTATTTTTTAAAAAAAACCTCAATAATCGGAAATATCGTGTTTTACCGGTTATCCGCTTATTAAAAACTTGACATACCTTATATAAAAGTATAAAATATCTAAGATGGTGTGCTGTTGTTCCAAGTAATACACCATATAGGGATAGCCCTATTGACTATTTTATAAAAATTTATTAATTAGGAAAAAGGAGGTGCGCATACAAATTGAATTGGTGGCAAGTATTAATAACTGTAATTGTTACTGCAGTGGCAACCGGCGTTTTGGGTTTTATTCTTGGTGGAATAAACAGAAAAAGGGTTGCGGAAAACGCTATTGGCTCGGCAACAAAAGAAGCGAAGAGAATTGTTAATGACGCGATATCGCAAGCCGAGACCAAGAAAAAAGAAGCTATTTTAGAAGCCAAGGACGACATTCACAAGCAACGTGCGGAAGTGGAGCGTGAACTACGCGAAAGACGCGGTGAGCTTCAGCGCCAGGAGCGTCGTTTGGTGCAAAAAGAAGAATCTCTTGACAAAAAAACCGACAACCTTGAAAAGAAAGAAGAAACTCTGGAGGCTAAAATCAAAAGCGCAGAGGACAAAATCATTGAGATTGACAGCATCAAAAGAAGTCAATTTGAAATGCTTGAACGAATTTCGGGGTATACGAAGGATCAGGCGAAGGACTATCTGCTTAAGACGCTTGAGGATGACCTTGTCCACGAAAAGGCACTTAAGATTATCGAGTTTGATCAAAAACTCAAAGATGAGTCCGACGAAATGGCGCGAGAGGTTATTCCAACCGCTATTCAGCGCTGTGCAGCAGATCATTCGGCGGAGTCAACCGTTTCGGTTGTCACTTTACCGAATGACGAGATGAAAGGCAGAATAATCGGGCGTGAGGGCAGGAACATCCGCACACTCGAAACGATCACAGGCGTGGATCTTATCATTGACGACACACCTGAGGCCATTACTATTTCTAGCTTTGACCCGGTGCGGCGTGAGATCGCAAGGGTAACCCTTGAAAAACTGATCTTAGACGGGCGCATACACCCGGCAAGAATCGAAGAGTTATTTGAAAAGGCGAAAAAAGAAGTCGAGCAGACCATCAAGCAGACCGGTGAGCGGGCTGTATTGGATGCCGGAGTCAGCAATATTAATCCGGAATTAGTCAAGCTGCTGGGCAAACTGAAGTATCGCACAAGTTACGGGCAGAACGTACTCAACCACTCACTTGAAGTTGCGTATATAGCCGGATTAATGGCTGCCGAAATCGGCGCGGATATTAAGCTCGCAAAAAGAGCAGGTCTTCTGCATGATATCGGTAAAGCTTTGGACCATGAGATTGACGGTTCGCACGTAGAACTTGGCGTTGAATACGCAAAACGTTACAAAGAAAGCGAAGCGGTTGTTCACGCCATTCATGCCCACCACGGCGACGTGGAAGCAAAGACGGTTGTCGCATGCCTCGTAGAGGCTTCAGACGCCATATCGGCCGCAAGGCCCGGCGCTCGCAGAGAAAATGTCCAAAACTACATCAAGCGCCTTGAAAAGTTGGAAGAGATCGCAACATCCTTCGAAGGGGTTGAACGCTCCTTTGCCATACAGGCCGGCCGTGAGGTCCGCATCATGGTGAAGCCGGAGATTGTGAGCGACGATATGATGGTTTTGATTGCCAGAGACATTGTCAAAAAAATCGAAGAAGAGCTTGAATTCCCCGGGCAGATTAAAGTCCACATTATCCGTGAGAACCGTGCGATAGACTTCGCAAAATAAAAAACAAACTCGGGGGGCGCGCATTATGTGCGCCCCCATTTGTATATCCTGCCGCGGGCAGACATATTTATGGATCCGTTATTTTAGTAACAAAGAGTGAAAGGAAAGCATCTATGAACATTCTTGCCATTGGCGATGTAGTCGGCACACAGGGCTGTGACTTTGTGCGCAGACATTTACCGAGCTTAAAAAAACTCAAAGGCATTGACCTGTGCATAGCCAACGGGGAAAACTCAGCCGCGGGCAATGGCATAACCCCCACGTCTGCCGGGCATCTTTTTGACAGTGGCGTTGACTTTATAACCACCGGTAATCATGTCTATAAACGCAGCGAGGTCTATGATTTTCTCGATCAACGCCGCGATGTCATACGCCCTGCCAATCTTAATGCAAACAATCCCGGTAAAGGGTTCGGCATCGTTGACATGGGCAGCGCCCAAGTCGGCGTTATTAATATGATGGGGCAGGCCTTCATGAATATTGCCGAAAACCCTTTTATATGTATTGACGCTCTGCTCGAAGAGTTGAAGGACTGCAATATCATCCTGATGGATTTTCATGCCGAAGCCACATCGGAAAAAAGAGCAATGGGTTTTTACCTTGATGGCAAAATTGCGGCCTTGTTTGGCACACATACCCATGTGCAAACCGCCGACGAACAGGTGTTGCCTAAAGGCACCGGTTATATTACGGACCTTGGTATGACAGGGCCTATTCATTCTGTTTTGGGCGTGACGCCCGAATCGTCACTAACATGGCTTAAACAATCGATGCCCGCAAGGTATGAGGTGCCGGATGTGCCCTCCATGCTTTCCGGCTGCATTTTTGAAGTAGATGTGAAAGCAAATAAATGCCTGTCGGTTGAGAGAGTATGTATTTGCTGAGTTATTGAGAAGCAATGGTGAAGCGTGACTGCGTCACGAGAAGCGATGGAGAAGCAATGGGGGGTACGGGTTTTCAAGAAAAATTCCGTCGTTCTCCGTTCGCTCATTGTTTCTCAAAAATGGGGTTCAAATTATGCGAAAACTCATGGGCTATATGCGCGCGGCCATGGAACAATACAATATGGTTCAAGACGGCGACAAAATCGCCGTTGGTCTTTCCGGCGGGAAGGACAGCGTGGCCATGTTTGCTGCTCTGGCGCGTATGCGTTCCTTCTACCCGGTAAAATTTGAGCTGACAGCAATCATTATCGACCAGCGCTTTAAAGGCGAGGATACGGATTACAGCACGCTGGAAGTGCTGTGCAAAAACATTGAGATTCCCTTGGTTATCAAGCGTACGAACATTGGCAAGCTGATATTTGAAATACGGGCAGAAAAGAACCCCTGCAGTTTGTGCGCACGAATGAGAAGGGGCGAATTGCATGATGCGGCAAAAGCTGCCGGTTGCAATAAACTCGCGCTTGGGCATCATCTGGACGACGTGGCGGAGACTTTTATGATGAACCTGCTCAACGGCGGCACTATCGGCGCTTTCTCACCGGTTACCTATCTCACCCGTAAAGACATTACCGTTATCCGCCCAATGATTTTCGCACGGGAAAGCGACACGGCAAGAGTTGTCCGCCGCGAAGGGTTGCCTGTAGTGAAAAACGCCTGTCCGGTTGACGACTCAACCGAACGGCAAGAAGTGAAGATTCTTCTCGATTCGCTGGCGCATAAGTACGGAGATGTTCGCAGTAAAATACTTGGAGCGTTGCAGCAAAGTAGCACTTCCGGCTTTTAAAGTCAACAAAATACTTGACTTTTAGATGACGTTTTGATAACATTTAGCCAAGCAAATAGGGTTGCTTAATTTGGAATGGGAGTTGTTATTATGTTTTGCAAAAGCTGTGGTCAACAGATGGATGACTTTGCGTTGCTGTGCCCAAAATGTGGCGCGTCAACAACCGATCAAACACAAGCGCCGCCTCCTCCGGTCTATCAACAACCGGTCTACCAACAGCCTGTTTACCAACAACCTTATCAGGCAGGAGCTGTTGCCGATGTGCCGAGCGGCGGAATGAAACTTTTGTCGTTCTGCATTCCCATTGTTGGTCTGATTCTCTACTTAACTTGGAAAGACCAAAAACCTGTTTCTGCCAAAGCAATGGGTAAAGCCGCATTAATTGGTTTCATATTAGGCTTCGTTTTATCTATTGCTTATTACATTATTGCATTTGTTGTAATTGGCGCGGCATCTGGTTACAGCTATTCAGATTATTACAGCATAGCAAATTTTGCCACAAAGTTTTTCGGCTGATAAATGCGGAAAATTTCACGGTTTCTGCAAATATTTTGCGGCTGTCACTGCAGACCTGATCGCTCTTTCTTTTATAAAGGCAGACAGTTTCCGGTATGCGCCCGTTGTACCGGTGTGCTGTTAGGTTATCTGCTGGGTATTCTATGGCTCATAGTGTTTTCTCGTTGGCATATAGCGTTTTGTCTTTTGGCTTGTCTGCCGCTCATTATGGACGGCATCGGTCAGCAAAAAGGCAAGTGGGAGAGCACGAATCTGCGCAGATTATGGACAGGGTTAATGCTTGGTATGGCCACAATCAATATATTCGCCAACTATCATCATTTAATTGTGTGGGCCGCTGGGCAAACTTGGGCGTATCTGCTGAGCAAGTGATCAATCACAAACCAATGCTTCCGTCTGCGTTTTAACGATAAACGCAGACGGTTTCTTTTTTGTGAATTTTGTCAAAAAACGTAACAATTATTATAACGCTTAAGCCTTTTACCCCTTTAATGTTTTAAATCGGTATGGTACAATATTAAGCAATCATTATCTTGGGGAGGATTTTAATATGGCAGATGTCAGGCGAATTTTTGTTGAAAAAAGAGAGGGCTTCGATATTGAGGCGCGGCAGATTCTGGCGGATTTGAAAGAAACGTTGGGGTTGACCGGCTTAACAGGGGTGCGACTTTTTAATCGTTATGATATTGAGGGGCTTTCAAAACAGGATTTTGACCGGGCTGCCGCCACCATTCTTTCCGAGGCAAATGTTGACTGTATTTATGCTTCTTTGCCGCCGGAACTTACTCAAGACACTTTTGCTGTTGAGTACTTACCCGGTCAGTATGACCAGCGCGCCGATTCTGCGGCGCAGTGTATCGCACTGTTAACATTGGGGCAGCAGCCGAAGGTTCAAACCGCAAAAGTTTTCGCCGTTTCAGGCGATGTCTCCGTGACTCAACTTGAAAAGATAAAGAGCTATCTTATAAACCCGGTGGAAGCACGCCTTGCGTCCATGGGTGCTTATGACAGTCTTGACATAAAAACCACCGAGCCTGCGGCAGTGGCCACAGTGGAAGGCTTTATCGCGATGAGCGATGCTGAGGTAGCGACTTACCATGAACTTTCCGGCTTTGCGATGAGCGTCGCAGACCTTGCTTTTGTTAGGGATTATTTCAGGGATGATGAGCACCGCGAGCCGACGGAAACGGAGCTCAGAGTGATTGATACCTACTGGTCCGACCACTGCCGCCACACCACTTTTTTAACCGAGCTTGAAGAGGTTGAAATTGAACAGGGCGAGTTGTCAAAGGCTATCGAGGATGCGTGGCTTGCCTATCTTGCCGCTCGTAAGACGGTTTACGGTGATAGACACAAAAATATAACCCTCATGGATATGGCGACCATCGGCACAAAACTGCTCAAACTAAAAGGCATGGCTGATGATTTGGATGAAAGTGAAGAAATTAATGCCTGCTCCATCCAAGCGGAAGTGACCATAGACGGCGAAAAACAGCAATGGCTGATACAGTTTAAAAACGAAACGCACAACCACCCGACAGAAATCGAGCCCTTTGGCGGTGCCGCAACCTGTTTGGGCGGCGCAATCCGGGATCCGCTTTCGGGCAGAGCTTATGTTTACCAGGCAATGCGTGTAACCGGTAGCGGTGACCCAAATACGCCTTTTGAAAAGACTCTTCAAGGTAAACTGCCGCAAAAAAAAATCACAGTCGGTGCCGCGCAGGGCTATTCGTCCTACGGCAATCAAATCGGTCTTGCCACGGGGCAGGTAACGGAGCTGTAGGACGACGGCTATATGGCCAAACGCATGGAAATCGGCGCTGTCATCGGTGCTTCACCCAAAAGCAATGTCCGCAGGGAAGTACCCGCGCCGGGTGACTTGATTTTACTCCTTGGCGGTCGAACCGGCAGGGACGGCTGCGGCGGAGCCACAGGCTCTTCAAAAGCACACGATACGGAATCCATCGAAACCTGCGGTGCGGAGGTGCAAAAGGGCAATCCGCCCACCGAGCGCAAACTGCAAAGACTGTTCAGGAAAAAAAGCGTTACACAGTTAATAAAACGGTGCAACGATTTTGGCGCAGGCGGCATTAGCGTCGCTGTCGGAGAG
>JAAYFA010000294.1 GCA_012728445.1 Clostridiales bacterium
AGCCAGTGCACTGGTAAAGGCGTCTGCCGGTCAATATGCAGGATTCATAGTAATTGCCGCAAGCGCGCCCTATTTTGAAATGATAGTTGTTACGCTTATTGCGAATATACGTTATTCTCTGATGAGCTTTGCGATGAGTCAACGAATGGATCCGGATACGCCTTTATATCATCGCCTTTTGATGGGGGATTATATTACTGATGAAATATTTGCAATTTCAACTGCAAGGCCGGGATATTTAAAACCTTATTACACGTATGGGGCAGCACTGGTTGCTATACCGTGCTGGGCTATCGGAACAGCATTAGGCATTATCGCCGGCAATCTTCTTCCCGCGCGCGCGGTCAGTGCCTTAAGCGTTGCACTCTACGGTATGTTTCTGGCCATAATCATTCCGCCCGCACGAAAAACCAAGGTATTGACCGGCCTTGTTTTAGTATGTTTTGCAGCAAGTTTCGCATTTTTTAAATTACCCTGGCTCTCAACCCTGTCTGAAGGGACAAGAACAATTATTCTGACAATCTCTATAAGCTCGATAGTCGCAATTTTGTTTCCTAGAGATTGGGAAGGTGAAAGAACATGACTCAGAGTACTTATGTTTATATATTGATAATGGCCATTGTTACCTATGCGATACGTGTTTTGCCCCTAACCTTAATTAAAAAGAGAATTAATAATAAGTTTGTTCAGTCCTTTTTATATTATGTGCCATCTGTCACATTGGCAGTAATGACTTTTCCTGCTATTATCCACGCTACACAAAGTCCAATATCCGGTTTGTTGGCCTTGGTCACCGGTGTTATTGCAGCGTGGCTGGGAGCGAGCCTTTTCAGTGTATCTCTTTCCTGCTGTGCAATGGTGTTTATCAGCGAACTGCTATTGTTTCCACTTTAAATGAAGCGCCTGCTCAAAAGAGAAACCGCCAGTAATATATGCATTACAGGTGGTTTTTTACATAAAATATATCAAATAGTAAAAGTGAGATTGGCATGAATACGTCAGCTAACATTTGCTTTGATAACGGCGCATCCCTTCTCCCTGACAGACTCAAATAAGCGTTCGTTTTTATCGGTATTTCGCTTGATAAACGTCATTCATTATGATATTTTATGTATTAAGTTGATATCAAAGTGTTCCGGAGGCTTACGTGTTTTCATCGGGGAATAAGATGGAAGGAGGTTGCCGCCCGGATTAACAGGGAACGCGGAGAGTATCTTGTCGATACTTAACCGCACGGTACCGCCACTGTAGACGCGTATCCGCTGCCCGTTGACGAAAGTCAGCCACTGTGCAAAGCATGGTAAGGCAGGGCGGCGGATTGTGGAGCAAACCACAAACGCGGGAGTCAGGAGACCTGCTTTGATTATACACTCAAACCTGCGAGTACAGTGGTTTTAGTGAGTCCTGCGAAGAATCGGTCGCGGAGATGCGTTAGGCGTCTCCGCTTTTTTTTTGCGTTAACCCGATGCGTAAACCGAAAATCTTCGACTCTGGAAAGCAATCTTTGGGGATAAATTTATTATGAAATGGGGAATCAAACATGAGAAGAACTAAAATCTTATCATTTCTGATTGTGTTTGCTCTGATGTTATCCTTGGTTGTAGGATGTTCAAACGACACCGGTTCAGATACAATTCCACCTGAAAGCTCTGCTGACAACTATGAGGAAGGCACTTCTGATGCGGATAAAATTGTAGAGACCTCCGCTGCGGAAAAAGTTTTACTTATTGTTAGCTTTGGTACGAGTTTCAACGAAAGTCGCAGTCTAACAATCGGCGGAATTGAAGCCGCCATGAAAGAGGCCTACCCCGACTATCAAGTTCGCCGCGCTTTTAGCAGTCAAATCATTATTGACAAGCTTGCCGAGCGCGAGGGATTGAATATTGACAATGTTACGGAAGCGATGGACAGACTGGTTTTGGATGGCGTCAAGGAAGTCGTCGTTCAGCCAACAATGGTAATGAACGGCTATGAGTATGACGATGTGATAGCGGAGGTCACTCCGTATGCCGATAAGTTTGAAAGTCTTAAAATCGGCAAATGGCTGCTTGCGGATGATAAGGATTATGATGAAGTAGCTGAGCTGATCGTAAAAGAAACACAACAGTTCAGAGCTGATGACACGGCTATTGTCTTCATGGGCCATGGCACAGAACATGAATCCAGAGAAACATACTCCAATCTTCAAAAGATTTTGAAAGATAAAGGTTATAACGACTATATCATAGGCACAGTGGAGCATGGCATCGAAATTGAACAGGTGCAGCAATTTTTGTCCGAAATGGAGGTCAAAAAGGTTGTCCTGCGCCCATTCATGATCGTCGCCGGTGATCACGCCAATAACGATATGGCAGGCGATGATGAGGATTCATGGAAAACCATCTTGACTGAGGATGGATATGAAGTTGAGACTGTCCTTGAAGGCTTAGGACAAATCAAAGGAATTCAGGATATTTTTATAGAACACGTTAAGGAAGCGATAGATTCTCCCTCTATTAGCGCAGCACCGGCGGCACCAGCCGCCGGTGTTTTAGCTAACAGAATAAAAGATGGAATCTATCCCATAGAAGTCAGCTCGAGTACATCGATGTTCAAGATTGTGGATTGCCAATTAACAGTAAAAGATAGCAGCATGTCGGCGGTGATGACCCTAAGCGGGCAGGGCTTTTCCAAAGTATATATGGGCACCGGTGAGCAGGCCCTTAACGATGACGTAAGCAAATTTATTGATTTTGTCGATAATGGTGACCGCCATGCCTTTACCGTACCGGTGGAAGCTCTTGACCGGGATCTTGACTGCGCCGGAATGAGCGCAAAAAAAGGAACATGGTATGACCACATTATTGTGTTCAAATCGACAGGCATACCAAATGAAGCGTTTGAAACTTGCGAAATTGACGTTAACCTGACCGGCGGCTCAGGCCGAGCAAGCATAGAGTCCCCCGCAAATCTGACTTACAAAGGCGGAGAAGACTATGCGCGAATTATTTGGAGCAGCCCGAATTATATCTATATGCTTATAGATGACATTAAATATTTGCCGGTTAATACGGACGGCAATTCTGCCTTTGAGATCCCGATTACCATAGATACGGATATGAAAGTTACCGCTTGTACTGTCGCAATGAGTGAACCAAAAGAAATTGAATATGTTTTGCATTTTGACTCGTCAACTATCAAATAATATGTTTAAGATACTGTCATTTTTAACTGCCTTTTTGATAACACTATCAAGCTGCGCGGCAAGACCAAGCGAGAATGATTTTTCTGATTTGGAAATCGCAGGGGAAATGGAACTGCAATATGCTCAGCAGTTCAGCGTGGAGTATCTCGCTGACGGCTGCTCGCTGGTCACTATTGTCGAAGGCGACCGTTTTTTAGTTGTGCCTGAAGGCCAAGAACCTCCCATGAACGTAGATGCGGACGTCACTGTTCTGCGTCAGCCAACAGAGAATATCTACCTGGCCGCTACCTCTGTGATGGGTCTGTTCGATGCGTTGGGCGCATTGGACCATTTATCAATGTCCGGCACAAAGGCTGAGGGATGGTATATAGAGAACGCAAGGAAGGCTATGGAAAGAGGAGATATTATTTACGCAGGTAAATACAATGCTCCGGATTATGAAATGCTCATGGAGAAACAGTGCAGCCTGGCCATTGAATCTACCATGATAACCCACTCGCCGGCAGTGAAAGAAAAGCTGGAAGCTTTGAATATCCCGGTGCTGGTAGAGCGTTCCAGCTATGAGCAGCATCCTCTTGGACGGACAGAGTGGATCAAGCTCTATGGTTTGATTACCGGTACCGAAGAGCGTGCCGCAAGTTTGTTCGAAGAACAAGTAGCTTATCTCGATAATATTTCCAAAGATAATACCGGCAAGACTGTCGCGTTTTTTTATATAAGTTCATCCGGAAGCGTGGTGGCACGCAAAAACAGCGATTATCTGGTGAAAATGATTGAGCTTGCCGGCGGAAATTATGTGTTTTCTGATCTTGGCGGCTCAGACAGCGCTAGCGGCTCCGTTAACCTTGAAATGGAACGATTTTACGCCGGAGCCAAGGATGCCGATATCATCATCTACAACAGTTCAATCGACGGTGAGATTCATACTCTTGATGAACTGCTGGCAAAAAGTCATCTGCTGGAGGATTTTAAAGCTGTGAAAAATGGCGACGTTTGGTGTACGAGCAAGAACCTCTTTCAGGAAACCACGGAATTTGGTCAGATGATTTCAGACATGAATAAGATATTTACGAGTGATACGGAAAATCTTCACTTTTTATATAAACTTCGGTGACAGGAATGGAAAAAAATGATTTATTTAATAACAACAAACGCACACGTTATATAATAGTAACGCTTGTTTTGCTGTTTATGCTTGCTATATTGATCCTGCTAAATATTAGCATAGGCAGCGTAAAAATCTCACTGGGCGATGCTGTTTCCGCCATTGTCAACGGTAAACCAGGTACAATTGAATACGACATACTTTGGAAAGTACGTCTTCCGCGTATGGCAGCAGGTATAATACTTGGCGGTGCTTTAGCTCTGTCGGGCTTTCTGCTTCAGACATTCTTTAATAATCCTATCGCAGGGCCTTTTGTGCTTGGAATTTCTTCCGGGGCCAAGCTCGCTGTTGCGATTACTATGGTGTTTACGTTAAGCCGTGGTTTAACTGTAGGTTCCGCCATGATGATCGGAGCCGCTTTTGCAGGCGCACTCTTGAGCATGGGTTTTGTGCTGCTGATTGCTCGCCGTGTCAGACGAGCTTCCGTGCTGATAATCAGTGGAGTAATGATTGGATACATATGCTCAGCCATTACAGATTTTGTTGTCACATTCGCCAGCGACGAGAACATCGTCAATCTGCATCACTGGTCACAGGGCAGTTTTTCAGGGACAGCTTGGAGTGATGTGAAAATAATGGCTATCGTCATATTTACCGCAACGGTATTTGTTTTTTTGTTGTCCAAACCAATAGGTGCGTATCAGCTTGGCGAGACCTATGCGCAAAGTGTGGGCGTGAATATCAAGACTTTTCGGGTATTACTTGTATTGCTTTCCAGTATTCTTTGCGCCACTGTTACCGCCTTTGCAGGCCCGGTCTCCTTTGTAGGCGTTGCTGTGCCACACCTGATTAAATCCTTTGCAAAAACTGCCAAGCCTCTTATCGTAATTCCACTGTGTTTTTTAGGCGGAGCGGTGTTTTGCCTTGGCTGCGACTTAATCGCTCGTACGATCTACGCTCCCGTTGAAATGAGCATCAGTTCGGTAAGCTCCTTATTCGGAGCGCCTGTTGTCATTTATATTATGGCGAGAAAAGCGGCAGGTGACTGATGGAATACTTTTTTCAGACAAAGCAGCTTGCAGTGGGCTACGACGGTAAAGCCGTTGTCCAAAATATTGAGGCTTCCATAAAGAAGGGACAGATACTTAGCCTTATCGGACCTAACGGCTCAGGCAAATCGACCATACTAAAGAGTATTATGAAACAGCTGGAAACCATTAGCGGCGCCATCTATATCAGCAATACCCCTATTGAGGGCATCAATTCGCGCGAGTTCTCGCGAAAGGCGGCGGTTGTTTTAACCGAGCGCCCTAAGCCTGAGCTTATGACTTGCTATGACGTAGTTGCGGTTGGACGTTATCCCTATACGGGCATGCTGGGAATCTTGTCGGAGGAGGACAGGGAGAAGATTGACGGTGCGCTTAGGATGGTAAACGCCCTAGACTTGAAAGATCGTGGATTTAACCAGGTGAGTGACGGTCAGTTGCAGCGAATCATGCTTGCCAGAGCCATCTGCCAGGAGCCGGAAATTATTTTGCTAGACGAGCCTACGTCGTTTTTAGATATACGTTACGCAGTAGAAATTCTGGATATTTTGCGACAGATGGCGGACGTCCATGGCGTAACGGTCATTATGTCGCTGCATGAGCTAAATTACGCCAAACGTGTAAGCGATCTCGTAATGTGCCTGAAGGATGGTTTTGTTATGAGACTGGATACTCCGGACGTTATCTTTGAAGAAGACATTATCAGCCGGCTATACGACCTGCCGGACGGTATTTATAGTCAGTTATTTGGAAGTTTGTAAGATGGATGATCGTCTAGTTAGAGGAAAATTATTACGCCGCGGCTATACCACAGGAAGCTGTGCCGCCGCTGCCGCGAAGGCGGCCGGGATTATGCTGCTGACAAAAATACCATGCCTGAGCATCGATTTAAAGACACCGAGTGGTATCGTCTTAACGCTGGACGTCGCTGATATTGAGATTACACCTGAATATTCCAGCTGCGCCATTCAAAAGGACAGCGGGGACGACCCGGATGTGACAAATGGCTGCCTTGTGTACGCGCGAGTTAGCTTTGCGTCAAACGGAATAGAAATAAGCGGCGGTGAGGGTATCGGGCGCGTCACAAAACCCGGACTTGACCAAAAAGTTGGCGCTCACGCCATCAACACTATGCCTCGCAAAATGATAGAACAAGAATTGGAATCCGTTTGTGAGCAGCATGGCTATAATGGCGGTTTATCGGCAATTATATCCATTCCGGGCGGCGCTGAACTTGCGGCCAGGACATTTAACCCCCGCATGGGTATCCAAGGCGGACTTTCTATTCTTGGGACATCCGGCATTGTGGAGCCCATGAGCGAAAAAGCCATACTGGATACCATCCGCACAGAGTTGAGTATGTTATACGCGGCGGGTCATCGTGATGTAGTTCTCACGATAGGCAACCACGGTGAGGCGTTCGCACGGGACGTGTTGCGTCTTCATCTGGATGCCCACGTCAAATGCGCTAACTTCATTGGAGAAACACTGTCGTCGGCTGCGGAAAAGGGCTTTAAAAACGCGCTTTTGATAGGACATATCGGCAAGCTTGTAAAACTTGGGATCGGCATTACCAATACACATTCAGACCATGGAGATGGGCGCATGGAAACACTGATTGCATGCGCTCTGGAGGTGGGAGCGCCTCTTGCCTTATTGCACGAAATCCGCGAATGTGTGAGTACGGATGCCGCATTAGACCGTATAAGACATGCCGGACTGTTTGAAGCAACTATGTCGCTTCTGCGTATTAAGATTGAAGATACGCTTCATCGGCACATCGCCGAAAGTTTAAACGTAAAACTTATTTGTTTTTGCGGCTTGGGCGATAAAATGGAGGAGGTGTTTTCCATATGATGGCAGTATATTTTGTCGGCGCGGGACCGGGCGCAGTAGATTTGATCACGCTGCGCGGCAAGCTGCTTCTAGAAAAGGCGGACGTGATTATTTATGCGGGTTCGCTGGTTAACCCCGGTTTGCTGGACTTTGCCAAGGCTGAATGCGAAATATTCAATAGCGCGTCGATGACGCTGGATGAAGTCATTAAAACTATAGATAAAGCTGTGAAAAACAATAAAACCGTCGTGCGTTTACACACCGGCGACCCAAGCTTGTATGGCGCTATACGGGAACAGATGGACAGGCTGACTGCTCTCGGTATTGATTATGAAATATGCCCGGGAGTGTCCAGCTTTAGCGCCGCGGCCGCCTCATTAAAGGCGCAGTACACGCTGCCCGGTGTATCGCAAACTGTGATCATAACACGTGCTGCAGGTGAAACGCCTGTGCCGGAGCGTGAAGCTCTCCGTGAACTGGCAGCGCACGGGGCCACAATGATTTTGTTTTTGAGTGCCTCCCTGCTTGATACGGTATCTCGTGATCTGATTCTGGGCGGCTATGCTCCGGATATGCCGGCCGCTATCGTCTATAAAGCAAGCTGGCCTGAAGAAAAAATCGTGCGCTGTACAGTGAAAACGCTTGGGCAAAGCGCGTCCGAACACGGCATAAACAAAACAGCGCTCATTTGCGTAGGCGAATTTTTAGGAGACGCTTATCAATTATCCCGCTTGTATGCTGCCGATTTTTCCACAGAATATCGGGAGGCCACAGAATGAGAATTGCTGTTGTCGCGTTTTCAGCGTGTGGCGCGGCGCTTGGAACGCAGCTTAAAGCATTGACGGGACACGAAATAACATATTATGTCACCAAGCGCCACAGTGGAGAGCCGTTCTATAAACCTTTTGATTCTGTCCGCGAATTAACCGCTGAGCTTTTTAACAAAACAGAAGCATTTGTATTTGTCGGCGCTTGCGGCATTGCGGTGCGCGCCATCGCTCCATTCATAAAAAGCAAACTGACCGATCCCGCCGTAGTAGTTTGCGATGAAACAGGACGTTTCACGATCAGCTTACTGTCAGGACACGCTGGCGGAGCTAATAAGCTCGCGGAACAAATCGCCGCAGTCATCGGTTCTGTGCCTGTTATCACAACCGCCAGCGATTCACACGCCTTACTTGGCAATACTCCGCTGCACAAAAATCTCGTTTTGGGGATTGGCTGTCGCCGTGGGATCTCGGCGGAAACGATTGAACGGGCAGTTACCATTTTACTGTGGGATCAGAAAATCCCACTTGTCCGTGTTGCTGAAGTCGCCACGATTGATGTAAAGGCAGATGAAGAAGGCATGCTGAAATTTACAAAGGCGTTTGGACTTCCTCTTAGTTTTTATTCTGCCGAAGAACTGGCTGAGGTTCAGGGCGATTTCTCATCCTCCGAACGGGTTTTGCAGGCGGTGGGGGTGGATAATGTCTGTGAACGTGCCGCTGTTTTGTGTGGAGGGCGAGGTAAGCTGATATTGAAAAAGACTGCGAAGGACGGCGTCACCGTGGCAGTGTGTGAAAAGGAGTCAGCGCGTGGGTAGATTGTATCTTGTTGGATTTGGTCCCGGCGACTCGGGCAATATGACGGAGAACAGCAAAAACTGCCTAAAAAATGCCGATGTGATTGTGGGCTACACGGGTTATATAAAAATGCTGCGTCCGCTGTTCCCGGACAAAGCCTATCACGAAACCGGCATGACGCAGGAAACACAACGTTGTCTGACGGCGATTGAGCTTGCCAAACAAGGTAAAAGCGTCTGCGTTGTTTCCAGCGGTGACAGCGGCGTATACGGCATGGCGAGCCTTATCTTTGAGTTGGCCGCGGGCGCGTCAGATGTCGAGATTACGGTCATACCCGGCGTGACAGCGGCGATAAGCGGCGCGGCGCTGCTGGGCGATCCGCTCGGTCATGATTTTGCTGTTATCAGTTTGAGTGATTTACTCACACCGTGGGAAACAATAAAAAAACGTCTAATAACTGCTGCCGCAGGGGATTTTGTCATCTGTCTGTATAATCCCGGCAGTAAAAAGAGAGCCGGGCATTTACGCCTTGCTTGTGATATTTTGCTAGACAGTATCCCTGCGAGTCGTTTATGTGGAATCGCGCGCAATATAGGAAGAGAAGGACAATCCCTCTCAATTATGACACTCGGCGAACTGCGAGATATAAAGGGCGATATGCAGGAAACCATTTTTATCGGCAATTCTCTCAGCCGTGACATAGGGGGGCATATGGTAACGCCGAGGGGATACCGCAATGATTAGAGTAGTAATCTTCGGCGGGACGGCCGAAGGGAGAGAACTCAGTGAATTATGCTCCACTCTAAGCCTTTCTTTTGTATATTGCGTTGCTACACAAGACGGGGCATTGCAAGTGGAAGCTTTGCCGGGTGTGGATGTGAGAGTAGGACGCCTTCGTGCCGCGCAGATGGCAGAACTGCTTAGCAGTTATGAGCCGGAGCTGGCCATTGACGCGACGCACCCCTACGCGAAGGAAGCCAGCCAAAACATCAGCTCTGCCTGCCAAAGCGCCAATGTGCCGTTACTTAGAGTAATACGGGAGAACAGCGTGGAAGAGGGCTGTATTTATTTTGAATCTATGGATGATCTGATTGCCTGGCTGGAACAGAGGACCGGTAATATATTTGTGACAATGGGCTCATCGTCCGCATCCGCGTTTACCAAGCTTACCGATTATCAAAAGAGGGTGTGGCTGCGCATCCTCCCCGGCATCGAGAGTTTGAGCAGCTGTCTGGATTTTGGTTATCATCCCGAACGTCTGATATGTATGCAAGGACCGTTTTCGGAAGAAATAAACAGTGCGATGTTTAAGGCGGCAGACGCGAAATTTTTAGTGACAAAAAATACCGGAGCGGCAGGCGGATTTATGGAGAAGGTCAGGGCAGCCAAAAAACTTGGGCTGATCACAGCCGTAATGTCGAGACCGGAAGAAGCGGATGGTGTATCACTGGAAGAAGCCAAAAAAAGACTCTGGGAGTTACACTTATGAAAAGGATTACGATCATCGGAATGGGCCTTGGAATTGACTCTATAACAGCCGAAGCATGGAAGGCTGTCGAGCAGGCAGATGTGCTGCTTGGCGCGCCGAGATTACTGGAATTGTGTGAGGATCTAGCCAAACCGTCCTACCCATACTATCTGCCGGGAGATGTAAAATCTCTGATTGCGCAGCACGATGCGCAAGAGTTTGCCGTATTAGTTTCGGGCGATGTGGGGTTCTACAGCGCAGCGGCGGGGTTAATAGATGCGCTCACCGAATATGATCTTTGCTCCATCCCGGGCATCTCCACCGTTAACGCCTTTTTTGCCAAGCTCAAGCTGCCGTGGCAGGACGCAGAGTTTGTTAGCCTGCACGGCCGTAATATGAATATTGTGGACACTGTGCGACGAAGCCGCCTCACATTTTGCTTGACAGGGAATAATGCCCGTGAAATCGGTTCGGCTTTGTGTCAGGCCGGTCTCGGGCATATCAAGACGCATGTTGGCGAAAATCTTGGCACGATGAACGAGCGAGTTTATGAAATGATTGCATCGGACTTAATACAGGGTAATTTTCGGGCTCTGACGGTGCTGTTATTTATCAACGACGAGTACGACGACAGCGTCCCCGCAGGCTTACCGGACAGCAGCTTTATCCGCCTCACAGGAATCCCTATGACAAAAAGCGAAATGCGTGCACTTGTTCTGTCGAAACTTAATGTGCATCCGGGCGATATTTGCTGGGATATCGGCGCGGGCACGGGTTCTGTTACGGTTGAACTGGCCCTTTGCGCGTACCGGGGCAGTGTGTATGCCGTGGAACGCCGTGAAGATGCCGTCTCGTTGATTGGACAAAACTGTCAGACCTTTCATATAGGCAATGTAACAACGGTTTGCGGACAAGCGCCTGCAGTGTTGGATACACTCCCGGCGCCGGACGCCGTGTTTATCGGCGGCAGCGGCGGCGAATTGCCGGAGATTATCGCCGCTGTTTTGCGCAAAAATCTAAATGCGCGAATGGTCGTGACCGCCGTGACGATTGAAACCGTAACGTCAGCACTCAGCGCGTTTGCAAAAGTCGGACTCGAGCCGGAGATTGTTCAAATTAACATTGCAAGAGCGAAAAAAGCCGGTTCTCTGCACATGATGGAAGCGCAAAACCCTATTACTGTGTTTAGCGCGGGCGGAAGATCTTCGCCCGGAGACAGACTATGAACCGTTTACTGATTACAGGCACAAACAGCGGAGGCGGTAAAACCACTGTGACTTGCGCCGTATTGTCGGCCTTTAAAGCGCGGGGCATCGTGCCAATGACCTTCAAGTGCGGACCTGATTATATCGATCCCATGTTTCACAGGGCGGTATCGGGGGTCAAGTCCTATAATCTCGACCCTTTCTTTTTAGACGGAAAAGGTCTGCGCTCTCATCTGGCAGCTCATGCGGGAGAATTATCGGTCATTGAAGGAGCGATGGGTTATTACGATGGTATAGCCGCGACAGAAGAGGCGTCTGCATACACCGTGGCACGGGAAACCAAGACACCGGCGGTGCTTGTGGTCAGCGCGCAGGGTGTGGGCGCGACACTTGCAGCAATAATTGAGGGCTTAACGCGGCACAGGCAGGATAGCTGTATGATGGGCGTAGTCTTCAATGACGCAAAAATATCGCGCTATCCGGATTTAGAAAAAATCGCCGCAAGGGCAGGCATCAAATTCTACGGCACTATGCCGCGCAATGAGGAATGGACATTTCCAAGCCGCCATTTAGGCTTGCTGGCAGCTGCTGAGATTGCGGATTTGCAGGATAAACTGCGCTCACTGGGCCGTCAAGCAGAGCAAACAATTGATATAGACGGCCTGCTGGCGCTTGCTAAAACCGCTGTCCCCCTGAAAGGTGAACAACAAACACAATGCGCGGCTTGTGCGCGTCTGGCGGTGGCAAGAGATGAAGCTTTCTGCTTTCTTTATGAAGAAAATTTGGAATTGTTGCAGGCATTAGGCTGCGAGCTTGTCTTTTTCAGCCCGCTCAAAGACAGTGAGCTTCCGGCAAATATAAATGGATTGTACTTATGCGGCGGATATCCGGAATTGCACGCAAAAATGCTGTCAAATAACAAGACTATGCTGCAGAGCATTCAGCAGGCGGTTGAGAGTAATTTGCCGACTGTCGCGGAGAGTGGCGGATTTTTATACCTGCATGAGACGCTTGACGGTTTGCCCATGTGCGGAGTGATTCCGGGCAGGGCGTATAAGACGGATCAGCTCAGACGGTTTGGCTATATCGAGCTGACAGCCGTACGGGATAATCTTCTTTGCCAGGCAGGAGCTTCTATACGCTCGCACGAATTTCATTATTGGGACAGTTCCTGCCCCGGAGATGGTTTTACGGCAAAAAAAGCCGGACGAAGCGAGTCTTACCTCTGTATTCATGCGACGGATACTCTATTCGCGGGATTCCCACAGTTGTATTTTCCTGCTAACCTTGAATTTGCGAAACAATTCGTCAGAAGGATGAAAGAGTATAGTTCTTAGCTTAGAGTTATCCAATAATAAACTCGTTGAAGCTGAATTGTCTCGCTTTTGCAAAGCATGTCAGCGCATATAAATATATTATAATTAAGGAGGAGGTATGACATGACGACTGCGGCTTGGTCGCTCAGCGCCCTTATCACGGGACTTGTGCTGGATTTGCTGTTTGGTGACCCACGCGACTTCCCGCATATCGTGCGATGGATGGGCGCAATGATTGCCGCACTGGAAAAGCATCTGTCGCGCACCGTCGCAGGCGGAGTGAGATTGGTGCTGATTATAGTGCTGTGTTTTACCGGAATTCCATTTATTATTCTATTTTTATGCTATCAATTTGCCGCACCCGCGGGATATGTTTTGGAGAGCTTCCTTTGCTGGCAGCTATTAGCAGTCAAGTCATTGAAGGCAGAGAGCATGAAAGTCTATTACAGCTTAACGAAGAATGATATCGACGGCGCGCGAAGGAATGTTTCAATGATTGTCGGCCGCGACACCACAGGACTTGACAGGGAAGGTATTATCCGCGCTGCGGTGGAAACTGTAGCTGAGAATGCGTCAGACGGCGTGACAGCGCCTCTATTTTACATGATGTTGGGCGGAGCGCCGCTCGGCTGTTTATACAAAGCGGTAAACACAATGGATTCGATGGTGGGCTACAAGAATGATATATATATTAACTTTGGACGTGCCGCAGCCAAGTTGGACGACATACTAAATTACATACCTTCCAGATTATGCGCATGGTTAATGATAGGCGCGGCATTTGTGCTCCGGCTGGATGGCCGGGGCGCGCTGCGGGTTTGGCGGCGGGATAGGCGCAAGCATGCCAGTCCCAATGCCGCGCAGACGGAATCGGTATGCGCCGGCGCGCTTGGCGTTCAGTTGGCAGGACCAATCGCTTATCATGGTAAATTAGTGCCTAAGCCATATATTGGAGACGATATGCGTCCGATTTGCGCAGAAGATATCATAAACGCAAATAGGCTGATGGCGGCAGCGTCCATATTTATGTCGGTATTGACGATTTTGTTCAGGCTATTATGTTGGGAGTGATGTTTCATGCAACGCTATGAACACGGTGGAGATATTTATGCAAATCCACACGTGACGCTGGATTTTTCAGTAAATACAAATCCTATGGGTATGCCTGCGGCAGTAGGGCAGGAGCTCCTTTCTCGCGTGGCTGAATATGCGCGCTATCCGGACCCGGCGTGTCGAGAACTGCGCGCGGCCATCTCTCTTCATGAAAATGTACCGCAGGATTGGATACTTTGCGGCAACGGTGCTGCGGATCTGATTTACCGCCTATGCTATGCCGTCAAGCCGCGCAAGGCCTTAGTCTTAGCGCCTACATTTTCAGAATATGAACGGGCTTTGGAACAAGTAGATTGTCAAGTGATGTATCATATGCTGAAAGCTGATAATCAATTTGCACTGACATCTGAAATTGAAAAACAGTTAATTCCCGGCATCGATATGCTTTTTCTCTGCCACCCGAACAATCCGACAGGACGCTTAATTCAAGCTGATGTGATGGGGCACATCCTGCACAGGGCGAGTGAAAATGGCACAATTGTCATTATAGATGAATGTTTTTTAGATTTTACGGATGGTTTGTCGGCAAAGCAATATCTTAACAATATGCCTACAATTGTTGTGCTTAAAGCGTTTACCAAAATGTATTCTTTGGCAGGGCTTCGACTGGGGTATTTGCTTACGGCTGACAGAACGCTGCTGGATAAAACGAGCAATGCGGCGCAATGCTGGAGTGTTTCGGTCCCCGCGCAAATTGCAGGCAGAGCCGCGCTTACCTCTGCGAATTGGCCCCAAAAAACACGTCGGCTAATAGCAGAAGAACATCACTTCTTATCTGAGGGTTTATGCGAACTTGGAATAACAGTATTTCCCGGCGATGCAAATTTTTTGTTGCTGCGATGTAAAATACCGCTATATGAACTGCTGCTGCAAAAGGGAATATTAATACGCGCTTGTGAAAACTTTAGGGGCTTAGATTGGTCATATTTTCGTGTCAGCGTAAGACAAAGGTCTGAAAATAATCGTTTACTGCAGGCAATTAAGGAGATTATACGTGGCTAAAACAATTATGATTCAAGGAACCATGTCCTCCGCCGGAAAAAGTTTGCTGACAACAGGGTTGTGCCGGGTTTTTCGACAAGACGGCTACAGCGTCGCGCCTTTTAAGTCGCAGAATATGTCTAGCAATTCATTTGTAACCGACGAAGGCTTGGAGATGAGCAGTGCGCAGGCAGTGCAGGCCGAAGCCGCAGGAATTGCGCCCAGTGTTTTGATGAATCCGATTCTATTAAAGCCCGTGACCGACATGGGATCGCAGGTAATCGTGAAGGGAGAGTCCCGCGGGCATATGCCTGCCGCCGACTATTTCAAGTATAAAGTCAATCTGATTCCCACTATCATGCAGACTTTTGACACCCTGTCATCACAGCATGAGATTATTGTGATTGAGGGTGCGGGCAGCCCTGCCGAAATCAATTTAAAACAAAATGACATCGTGAATATGGGTCTTGCGAAAATGACAAATTCGCCGGTGCTGCTGGTGGGGGATATCGACTGTGGCGGTGTATTTGCGCAGATCGTCGGCACACTGGCGCTCTTGGAAGACGACGAACGAGACCGCGTTAAGGGGAGTATTATAAATAAATTTCGTGGCGATATTGAAATCTTGCGCCCCGGCCTTTCCATGCTGGAGGAAAAGAGTGGCAAACCGGTAATCGGTGTGCTGCCTTATCTATCAGTAGACATTGAGGAAGAGGATAGCCTCGTGCGCGGCTCAATGGAAAAACCTAATGACGAGAAGACAGCAGACAGAGCGGCATACCGACAAACGCAGTATGATATCCTGGCTGCTGCTATACGAGAACATCTGGATATGCCGGCAATTTATGACATATTGGCAGGAAAAATATGACGGCATTAATTCCTCTTAATGCTGGAAATGGAAAGGGATTAAGTTTTTATGATGGAATATATTAGGCCGGAAGATATTGAAAAACGCAGCTTTGAAATCATCCAAAGTGAGCTTCAGCACCCGCTTGACCCGATTCTTGCGCCTGTTATAATGCGCGTCATTCATACGACTGCGGATTTTGAGTATGTGCATTCTCTCACTTTTTCCCCAAATGCTATTGAGCGCGCGGTAAATGCTTTGCGGCAAGGCGCTCAAATTGTCAGCGATACCAATATGGTAAAAGCAGGTGTAGATAAGGTGCGCTTGAAAGCACTTGGCGGGGATGTGCATTGTTTCATGCTAGATGAGGATGTTGCGCAGGCAGCTCTGCAAAATAAATCTACTCGCGCAAGAGCATCTATGGATAAAGCGGCGACAATGGGAATGCCTCTGATTCTTGCAATTGGCAATGCGCCGACAGCTCTGTTGAGAATATGCGAGCTAAAAGAAGCGGGACTGCTTTCTCCGGAACTTGTCATTGGAGTCCCGGTCGGTTTTGTAAATGTGGTGGAATCGAAAGAGGCGCTTATGCGCTCCGGTATCGAGTATATTACGGCGAAAGGGCGTAAAGGAGGCAGCAACGTCGCTGCAGCCATATGTAATGCTTTGCTGCGCATCGCTGTTTTAGAAAAAAAGAATGATGACTAAAATATTATGCATCATTGACGGCATGAGCGATCCTTCATTTGTCCTGACATCTCCGCTCTCAAAAGTGCGCCTTCGCGCATGCGCGGCGTCGATTCAAATTGTGTTATGCTCCCGTGGGCGGCAACAATTATTCCGATGCCCGAAATAAACGGAGTATTGTTACGTCATTTGATTTCTTAAATATATGGACTGGAATAGCTCCACGGGCGTACAAAAACATCAATCACATTAGACACTTACTTTCATTTAGATCCATCAGACGAACGCGCGATCGTTGACCTTATGGGAAAAGAGAAATAAATAATATCATTTTAATATCAATAAAACATAAAACCCCTGTAAATAGGGCATTACAGAGGTAAATGGTGGAGAAGGAGGGATTCGAACCCTCGCTGGAGTTGCCCCCACTAACGGTTTAGCAAACCGTCCCCTTCGGCCTCTTGGGTACTTCTCCGAATTTTTACATATTTTGGACTCGACTCTATTAAACCTAAGCTTGCTTATTCTATCCAGCCTCTTGGCCTTTGTCAATTCTAAAAAAGACGCCGACAGTTTACTTTCAACACTTTGTCAGCGTCGCTGACAGTTAATCTTTTTTCGAGTCATTATCGGCAAAAAAGTCTAAAACTATAT
>JAAYFA010000214.1 GCA_012728445.1 Clostridiales bacterium
ATGCAACGAAGGCGTTGGCATCGGGTTTGAAAGAGCGGACACTATCGCAGCGTCTCTGCCGGAAAACCCGTTAAACACCTATCGCAATGCCTCGGGCATCGTTCATATCGTCAGACATAACCTTGCCAACGGTCATACTTGTCTTCCGCGTGAAAAACTGACGGCGCCCGGCAGTGAGCTGCTTGCGGTTGAAAAAGGCACCATTGAAGCAACACTGGATTTGCTGGTGGACCAGGGGCAGTTAGTCCGAGAAGATCTTGGCGGCAGAGCATTTGTTTTTCTGCCCGGCGTATATAGAGCTGAAAGAAACGCATCCGACCATATTAAAAGAATGCTCCGTTTTCCTCCGGCGGGACGAGCAATGCTCGGGTCCGAAATTAAAAAAGTTGAAGACGAACAGGGCCTGTGTTTCGAAGGCAAGCAAAGACAGGCCATAGAAACCGCCATCCAAAAAGGGGTATTGATTCTTACCGGTGGCCCGGGTACGGGAAAAACAACTACCATTAACGGCATATTGAAACTTTTTGAAATAAGTGGCTTGGATGTTGCACTCGCGGCACCTACCGGTAGAGCGGCCAAGAGAATGAGCGAAGTAACCGGAAAAGAAGCAAAAACCATGCATCGTCTTTTGGAGGTGGAGTGGGATAAGGATGACCGTCCCGTTTTCGCCAGAAATGCGAGAAATCCCTTGTCGGAAAATGCCGTCATCATTGACGAGCTGTCCATGGTGGACATATTTTTATTTTCAAGCCTGCTTGACGCACTGCCAATTGGCTGTCGTCTTGTTTTAGTCGGGGACTCCGACCAGTTGCCCCCTGTCGGGGCGGGGAATGTGTTGCATGATTTAATCACCTCGGCGTTATTGCCGGTGGTCGAACTTAAAGAGATTTTTCGCCAAGCAATGGAAAGTTTAATCGTTATTAACGCACATAAAATTGTGCAAGGCGAAATGCCGATTTTAGATAGCAAGGACAAAGACTTCTTTTTTATTCGGAGAAACACGGTTACCACAGCGGCTCAAGCGATATGTGAGCTTTGCGCAACCCGTTTGCCTGCAGCTTACGGCTTTTCACCGATATCGGATATTCAGGTGCTCTGCCCCTCACGTAAAGGTGAGGCGGGTACCATGAGTCTTAACAAAAATCTTCAAGCAACCTTGAACCCGCATGACAAGCATAAAAAAGAGATTACCATCAGAACAAACACCTTGCGCGAGGGCGATAAGGTGATGCAGGTTAGAAACAATTATAACATTGAATGGGAAAAGGGCAGTGAGAAGGGAACCGGAATATTTAATGGAGATGTCGGTGTTTTACAAGAAATTGACATTCCGTCAGCGAGTTTGATAATTGAATTTGACGATAGAACCGCCATCTATACCATTGAGCAAGCGATCGATTTGGAGTTGGCATACGCAGTAACCGTACACAAAAGCCAGGGTAACGAGTTTGATGCGGTTATCATGCCGGCTATAGGGGTTGTGCCAATGCTTGCATACCGCAACTTGCTTTATACCGCTGTAACAAGAGCAAAAAAA
>JAAYFA010000260.1 GCA_012728445.1 Clostridiales bacterium
ATCATATACCGTTACGCTGTGCCCTTTGAGGCGGAGGAAATGCGCAGCGGTAAGACCACCGGGACCTCCACCGATGACTGCAACTTTTTTACCGGTATCGGCAAACGCATCGGGCATGTATTGCTCGTCGCTTTTTAGCGCTATATCGCCAACAAAGCTTTTTAGAAACGCTATAGAGATGGGTTCCTCAACCAATTGCCTGCGGCATGCCGTTTCGCATGGATGCGGGCAGACGCGGCCGATGGAAGCGGGGAACGGTAATACTTCTCGAATCAGTTTCACAGCCTCCATATATTCGCCGTTTGCGATAAGACCCACGTAGCCTTGGCAATCCGTACCTGCGGGACAGGCGAGGGAACAGGGCGCTTTGCAATCGCCAACATGGTCGGAAAGCAGCAAATCCAACGCACATTTGCGGGAGCTCAGCACTCGTGGTGTATCGGTCAGAATAGCCATTCCATCAACTGCTTTTGTTGAGCAGGCACGCAAAAGTTTTGGGTTACCTTGTGCTTCCACAACACAAAGTCCACAAGCACCATAAATCTCCACCCGCTTATCGTGGCAGAGGGTGGGGATTTCAATGCCATTGTCTCTTGCGGCATCTAGGATGGTGACGCCTTTTTCAACCGTTACTCGCTTGCCGTCTATCGTCAATGAAATATTTTCACTCATAGGTTAAATTCCTTTCAAAATAACTAATTAATCCCGCGTTGCGTCAGGATACCAAAACGGCGTCGAAACGACAAACTTCTTTGCACTTACCGCATTGGATGCACTTTTCAAAATCGATAGTGTGCGGCTTCCGAACATCGCCGGTAATGGCGTCCACAGGACATTTTCTTTTACACAACGTACAGCCCGTGCATTTTTCAGCGTCTATTTTAAACGTTAAAAGCTCGGTGCATTCGCAAGCGGGGCACTTATGGTCGTTTATGTGAGCCTCATATTCATTTCTAAAATACCGTATGGTTGACAATACGGGGTTTGGCGCTGTTTGCCCCAAACCGCACAGTGAGCCGCTCTTTATTTCGTTGCAAAGGTCTTCCATCAGTTCAATATCGCCCTGCCGACCCTGACCGATGCAAATGCGCTCCAAAATCTCAAGCAGTCTTTTTGTGCCAATCCTGCAATGAATGCATTTGCCACAGGATTCTTTTGCGGTAAAGTCAAGGAAGAACTTTGCCATGCTAACCATGCAGGTGTTTTCGTCCATAACGACCATGCCGCCCGAGCCCATGATAGCGCCGGTTTCGTTAAGCTTTTTATAGTCAATAATCGTATCGCCGAGTTCAGCGGGGATACAGCCCCCCGAAGGACCGCCCATTTGAACACCTTTGAACTTGCCGCCGTCACGAATACCACCGCCAATTTTAAAGATGACATCGTTGAGTGTCTTACCCATCGGTATTTCTACAAGACCGCCGCGTTTGATTTTGCCCGTTAGAGCAAAAACCTTCGTGCCCTTGCTGTCTTCGGTGCCCATCGCGGCGAAGGCGGGACCGCCATTTAGCATAATCCATGGTACATTTGCAAAAGTCTCCACATTATTTATATTGGAAGGCTTGAGCCAGAAGCCGGATTGTGCCGGGAAGGGGGGCTTTAACCTCGGCATACCACGGTGCCCTTCAAGGGACTCAATAAGCGCCGTTTCTTCACCGCAGACAAAGGCTCCGGCGCCTGCTTTAATCGTAAAGTCACAGTTGAAGTTTGTGCCGAGAATATTCTCGCCGACAAACCCGGCGACCTTTGCCTGTTCGATAGCTTTTTGGAGCCTAGCGATGGCAAGCGGATATTCGGCACGCACATAAACGACTACGTTTTTAGCGCCGATGGCATAGGCAGCAATTAGCATGCCTTCAATCAAATTGTGTGGGTCGCTTTCGATAATCGCTCGGTCCATAAAAGCACCGGGGTCGCCTTCGTCCGCATTGCAGATTAAATACTTAACCTCGCCCGGGCTTTTGCGTGCGGCATCCCATTTAAACCATGTGGGAAAGCCTGCGCCGCCTCTGCCTGCAAGACCGGATATCTTTATTTCATCAATAACCGCCTCGGGTGTCATTGTCAGCGACTTTTTAAAGGCGTTATATCCTTTATCGGCCATGTAATCTTCAATTATTTCGGGGTTGATAAGCCCGCAGTGCCGCAAGGCAATTCTTGTCTGTTGCGTTAAGAACGAATTGTCTTCGTCCGTTACTTCAAGCCCGGCAATTATATCGAAATCGTTGGTTTTAGTAAACTCAGCAATGGCCGGGATGTCTTTTTCTGATACCTTTACCAGCCGTTTCAGGCTGCCATCATCCAAATAAATATCCACAATAGGCTCCAGAAAACACATGCCGATGCAGCCGGTTATGGTGAGTTCCGTGTTCAGCTTGTTTTCTTCAATTGCTTTTTCTAAAAGGTTGTAGACCTTGCCGGCTCCTGCGGCGGTGCCGCAGCTTCCCTGTCCAACGGCTATTTTCATGCTTGCGCCTCCCTTAAATCTTTCAGGATATTTTTTGTTTTATCAGGCGTCAAGTTGCCGTAGGTGTCTTCGTTAATCATCATAACAGGTGAAAGGCTGCAGCAACCAAGGCAGGCAACATTCTTTAATGTAAACAAGCCGTCCTTGGTCGTTTGCCCATCTTCGATTTCCAACTCTTCATGAATAGCCCGTTCTATTTTAAGCGAAGAGTTTACATGGCAAGCAGTACCTTGGCAAAGCAGAATAAGGTACTTGCCAACGGGCTGAAAACGAAACTGCGTGTAAAAGGTGGCGACACCAAAAACCGTGGCAGGCGGTATGTTGAGTTCTGCGGCAACGTGTCGCAACGCATCCTGGGGCAAATAGCCGTATAACTCCTGCACCTTTTGCAAAACAGTGATAAGGCTCCCGGGGATATTCTTGTATTTTTCGAGTACATCCTTCAGCAAGGATAAATCGCAAGTTCCGTTGCAGCAGCAAGACATAAATATAACCTCCGGATTTAAATGATTTGATATACTATTCTTTATATTATACATAATACAAGTGATTGTTTCAAGCGTTTGTTATTAAATATCACATTCAAATGCGGTGAGGAATCAACAAAAACAAACGGATAATAATCTTGAATTTTATTTGTCATTGTGATACAGTATCAAGCAGAAATAGAAGTTAAATTTTGAAATTCGGGAGGATAAATATGAAGCAGTTAAACATAGGAATCATCGGGGCCGGCAGAATAGGTTCCCTCCACGCAAAATCAATTACTTATAACGTTCCGTCAGCCAAAGTGCTCGGTATTACCGATGTGAAAAAGACTGGACTTGCGGAACTGGCCGCTGAGCTCGGCATTGAAAAGATTTATGCTGATTATAAGGAAATGATGGCTGATAAAGAGATTGATGCGGTGTTGGTCTGCTCTTCCACGGATACGCATGCAGACATATCCATTGAAGCGGCAAAAGCCGGCAAACATATCTTCTGTGAAAAGCCCGTTGATTTAACGCCCGAGAAGGTTCAAGCTGTTATTGAAGCAGTCAAAAAGGCAGGTGTTAAGCTGCAAGTTGGTTTTAATCGTCGTTTTGACCACAACTTTGCCAAAGTGAAAAGTATGGTAACTGCCGGTAAAATCGGGGATGTGCATATTGTAAAGATAACCTCCAGAGATCCGTCGCCGCCGCCTGCAGAATACTCCGCGGTTTCCGGTGGCATGTTCCTGGATATGACCATACACGATTTTGACATGGCACGCTTCTTAGCGGGCAGTGAAGTTACAGAAGTTTATGCAAGCGCCACCTGTCTTGTGGACCCGGCCATCGGCGAGGCAGGGGATGTCGATACAGCAATCATCACCCTTAAGTTCGAAAATGGTGCATTGGGCGTCATCGATAACAGCAGACGCGCGGCTTACGGTTATGACCAGCGTATTGAAGTTTTCGGTAGCAACGGTGCAGCTGTTGCTTCAAACGATACGGATACAACGGTGGCATTCATGGGCGAAGACGGCGTTGTGAGCGACAAGCCTCTCTACTTTTTCTTGGAAAGATACATGCAGTCTTTCAGAGACGAAATGATTCAATTTGTTGACGCCATTCATAACGACACGTCAACACCGGCCACCGGCGAGGATGGGCTCAATTCTCTGCTTGTTGCACTCGCGGCGAAAAAGTCAGTTGCGCTGGGTAGACCGGTGTTAATTAGCGAGATGAAACAATAGCCATCGTTTGTTTTTTTGAACGTTGTCAGCTACCGCAATCACCGATTCTTGGTGGTTGCGGTTTTGCCTTTTGAGGCCCGTAAAACTGTAAAGAATAGGCATAAACGGGAGAAATGAACAGAATCCGAAATCGTATTAAAACTTTTCTCTTACTTGTAATATAATAACAGTTTTGGTATACTACATTTGACTATCATGATTTTAATTTATAGTTTTTATATTAAAATATTAGCAAACTCCGCCGGTCAATCTAATTGAAGGAGCTTTTTGGAAATGCAGACAATTAAGAAGTTTTTATCCGTTGCTTTATCATTTGTAATGATAATTGTGATAACCCCTTTTACTGTAACGGACGCTTGTGCTTTAAACGACGGATCTTTTTTACAAGATTCAGAAGCATTGACTATTACTTTTGACGCCAACGGTGGTACCGGCGGCGGTAGTTTTCAGACACTTGTAACAGGTGACGATCTTGAAGCTCCCGAGGTTTTACGGACAGGTTATGAATTTTTAGGATGGTCGCCGGAGGTTCCTCCTATTGTTCCTGCTGAAAACGCAATTTATATTGCTCAGTGGAGCAGAAACTCCTATTCAATGGTTTTTGATGCGAACGGCGGTACCGGTGGATATACAGATGTTATACAGTATGGAGAAAATTTGATGCCGCCGGAGGTGTCAAGAACCGGTTACATATTTGCAGGGTGGACACCTGATGCCCCTTCTACAGTACCTGCGGAAGACCTGACTTTTACGGCTCACTGGAGTGTATTGGAATATGCAATCACGTTTGATGCAAACGATGGAATCGGCGGAACAAGTAGTTTAATGCCTTTTGGAACCGATTTGATCGCACCGAATGTTCTGAGATCCGGATATACACTAACCGGTTGGGAACCGACGTTGCCTGCAACCGTCCCTGCCGACGCAACCACCTATACGGCGCAATGGTCCATAAACAGCTATTCCATCACATTTGATGATAATGGCGGAGCGGGTGGAGCGAGTGCGTCTTATGAATATGACGCTGTGCTTCTTGCTCCAAATGTATCAAACCCCGGGTTTACTTTTGTTGGGTGGTCACCGGCTGTTCCTGAAAGGGTGCTTGCGGCAAATTCGCTATACACAGCTCAGGGGACACCATCGACTTACAACGTAACCTTTGATGCAAACGGCGGAACAGGCGGTTCGTCGGCTCTGATGAAATATGGAACAGAACTACAGACACCTATGGTAGAAAGAGCCGGTTATACTTTTATGGGCTGGTCGCCGGCAGTACCTGTTTTTGTACCGATTGGGGATGTCACATACAGCGCTCAGTGGCGTGTCAACAGTTATTCAATCGTTTTTGACGCCAATGGCGGCACAGGCGGAACAAGCGGCACTTTTGTGTACGGCAGCGCGCTTAATCCACCGGATGTAGTCAGAAAAGGCTATACTTTTACCGGTTGGTCACCGGCAGTTCCTGAGTCGGTGCCTTCTGAAAATAGGACTTATGTAGCACAATGGAGTCAAAAAATTCATACGATAATTTTTGATGCAAATGGCGGTGAAGGTGGAAGAGTTGAACCGGTTATCTTCGGGGCCGTTTTAATAGCTCCAATTGTAACGAGGGCAGGCTATACTTTTACCGGGTGGTCTCCTTCTGTTCCGGCAACCGCTCCGGACTATGATGTTATATATAATGCGCAGTGGACGGCGAACACCTACAGTTTAATTTTTGATGCTGACGGTGGAAGCGGAGGGAGCAATTTAACGGTTGCCTACGCCGCAGCCATAATACCACCTGTTGTAAAAAAAAGCGGCTATACTTTTACCGGATGGACACCTGCTGTCCCTGCAACGATGCCTGCAAACGCCATGCGATTTACGGCAACATGGACCATTAATATGCACGAAGTTATTTTCATTGTTGACACTGTGGAATACTACAGAGCATCTGTCGCTTATGGCAATTCGATTTTAAAACCTGCCAACCCTGTAATGGAAGGACGAATATTCGTCGGATGGGAACCGGGTGTTCCTTCCTCCATGCCCGATGAAGCCCTTACATTTACAGCGGGATGGTATATATTAGAGGCCACGGTAAGCTTTAACCTTAACGGTGGCACAGGAACCATTCCGTCTGTTCAGGTTTTGCCGGTCGGCAACGTTGTTATACTGCCCGAGCAGGGCAATATTACGAAACCGGGACATGAGTTCTTAGGCTGGAACACAGACTTTGCCGCAACTGAGCCGCTTACAAGTTATTGGGTCACGCCCGAAAGCACAACATTGTTTGCGGTTTGGGGTTCGTCAGAGATTTATTTAACCGGCAAAGTCGGAGCCACCACGGTTTTGGACACAAGTAATAATTTGATATATGGGCTAGAGGCCGGGCTGACAAAAGAAAAGTTTGAAAGCACCTATGTCAACGTTAACGGCAATGGTAGAATTGAGTATTCACCGGATGCCCGAACAATTGGAACCGGAGCGAAAGTCACAATCATTGACAACGCCACAAACGCAGTATTACAGACATTCTACATCGTCATTTTCGGCGATGTAAACGGTGACGGAAATATTGACAGTGTTGATGCAGGTGCTCTGGTCGATTTTGAAACATTTAACCTGTCATGGAATACAACAAGCGGTGATGCTTACAGGAAAGCCGCAGATTTAAATATGGATGACAATATTGACTCGATTGATGCTGGCATTATAGTTGACGCGGAAAACTTTGTTTGTGTAATCAACCAAGCAACAGGGGGACTTGAGTGTTAAATATTTGATTCATAAACATTAATACCGGTGCTATTTCTGTAAAAAAATAAATGCGCGCCGAGCTTACTCATGGCTCCGTATTTGAATACGCGGCCGACCTCAATGGGGATAGCGTCATGGATACGTTTGATTTGAACATGATAAAAGTTGTAGTATTAACATCATATCAACCTTAGGCAGTGCCGGTGAGAACATCGGCACTGCTTTTTATACATGTTTGTTGAATTTTTTTTTATTGTTCTTAATATGGGCTATTTCATCGTCTTAATGTTATACAATTTAGAAGTAGTATTGGATATTTTTGGTTAGCACGAGGGCATCAAAATTTTGGAGGTTTAATTATGAAATTGAAAAAGCGTTTATTCAGTCTTGCTTTAACTATTGCAATGGTGCTTAGTATTTTACCTTTGTCGGGTATTGGTGCTTCAGCATCGTACACTGCAAAATTTCAGTTTGACGCGAAAGGCAAATTCACCGTGATGCAGCTTGCGGACATTCAGGATAATCAATCCGTCGAACCAAGAGCAATTGCATTAATTACCAATATGATTGCCCGCTACAACCCAGACTTGATTGTCTTCACCGGTGACAATGTAACGGGCGGTCTAAACTCTTCTAACTTTCAATCATCGGTCAACCAGTTTACACAGCCTATAATTAATGCCGGAATTCCATTTGTCGTTACATTCGGCAACCATGATGATGAATCGGGTGCCCCTTCAAAAGACACGCAATACAATTATTATAAGTCTCGCGGCGGCAATTTGTTTGTTGACCACGACATCCCTACCCTTACGGGTGCAGGCAACGGTGTGGTTCCGATTTATCCGAATGGGCAAACAACCGGTGATCCCGCGTTCCAAGTTTATGTAATGGATTCCGGGTCATATGCTTCGTCGGGCGGCTATGATTGCCCCTATACCGACCAAATTGATTATTATATTCAAAATAGCCAAGCCTATCCAACGGTTCCTTCTTTATGGTTTATGCACATTATTATTCCTGATGTTTTTTACGAAACCATGACAACCACCAATAATGGCACAACCGGGCGCAGTGGAAACGGCTCAGCATTCGGCAGCAGTACATATTATCTTCAAGCAGATAAGATAAACTGGGCAAAATCCGGACAAGCTACAACAATTGCTGAGATGTACAAGGAACTGCCTTGCCCGGCAAAGCCGGCAACTTATACGAGCACCGCTCACAAGTCATCCCCAACCTATGGTAGCAAGACTTTATATGAATCCTGGGTTGCTTACGGCAATATGCTCGGTAGTTATTATGGGCACGATCATCAAAATTCATTTGTCACAACAACTCAACATGGGATTGATATTGGTTTTGGAAAATCAGCGGGTAAAAGCTCATACAATGATAATAATCCGGGTGCCCGAATTTATGAGTTAGATGTTAATGGAACCTACTCAACCCATAATGTGACGGAGTCAGATCTTACGAAAGCTCAAATCTTTTTTGACGCGAACGGCGGCACAGGTGAAATGATACCGCAGTTTATAACAAAAAGTTCATCAGCCAATATAAAAGCAAATGCTTACACAAAAACTAGCTCAACATTTTTAGGTTGGGCAACTTCGCCCACAGGCAATGTAGTTTATGCAAACGGAGCCAACTATAGCATCGGTTCAGTTGATGCAACTCTTTATGCCAAGTGGACCGCGACATCGAACATCACCTTCAATGCCGGCGGCGGCACCGGCGGGACCGGACCAACGACTATGGCGGTCGGCGCGGCGCTTACTGCTCCTGCTGTAACG
>JAAYFA010000201.1 GCA_012728445.1 Clostridiales bacterium
CCAAAGACAGCAAGCTGCCCAGCGAATTTGATGTGACGGATTTCCTAAAACCGGGCGAGAATACTTTGGCTTTGCAGGTCATGCGCTTTGCCGACAGCAGCTATTTTGAGGACCAGGATTATTGGCACCTTTCGGGTATTTATCGGAGCGTATACTTGATTTCAAAACCGGAGATTGCCATTGAAGATATAAACGCAAAAGTCGATGTAGATCTTTGTGCTTCTATAGGAACCGTCGTCTGTGACACGAGCGTGACCCGCAAGCCGTTTTTCGCAGATTATTCCGTGAGGACTTCACTTTATGACGGCTATACAGAACTGTGCAGCAGTGTTAGTGAAGTCATGCCCAAGGTAAAATACAACACCGACACCGTGCCGACAGCCAACTCCGCCAGAACAGAGTTCGCGGTTCCAAACATCATCAAATGGACACCGGAAACCCCAAAGTTATATACCCTCGTCGTTGAAATCATTGCGCCGGACGGACAGGTACGGGATATTGAATCACTGAAAATCGGCTTTAAAAAGATTGAAGTTAAAAACGGAATCGTTTTGCTCAACGGGAAGCGCCTCGTTATTCGCGGCGTCAACCGCCACGAGCATACTTTCCGTACCGGGCGAACCGTGTCCAAAGCGCATATGCTGGAAGAAATTAGGCAGATGAAACGCATGAACATCAACTCCGTGCGTACCAGTCATTACACCGACATGCCCGAATGGTACGACTTGTGTGATGAATACGGTATTCTGCTGGTATGCGAGTGCAACTTGGAAACGCATGGCGCATTCGGTATGTTAACGCACAACCCGGCCTATGCCACTAATTTTTTAGAGCGCGCGGTGCGTATGGTGCAAAACTACAAAAACCACGCATCTATTTATTCGTGGTCATTGGGCAACGAAAGCGGAACCGGCGCCAATCACGCCGCCATGTTCGGCTTTATCAAGGAGCATGACAAGGCGAGGCTCTGTCAGTATGAATCGGGGAGTCCGGGCAAAAATATTTCGGACATCCGCGGCAAGATGTATGCGACGGTTGACACAATAATGAAAATGCTTTGTGACCCAGAAGACAGCAGACCGATTATTTTGGTGGAGTTTCTTTACCAAATATGTAATTCCGGCGGCGGGCTATCAAAGTTTAACAAGCTCGTCAAGGATTACCCCCGTTTTCAAGGCGGCTACGTGTGGGATTGGCAAGATAAATGCTTGCTGAATAAAACAGGAGATGGTCAGGCGTATTTCGCCTACGGCGGAGATTTTGACGAAACCTTTACGGATACCGAAGTCCCGCTGTTCATGACAAACAACGGTGTGGTTCTGCCGGACCTGACGTGGAAGCCCGTGGCGCACGAACTACGTATCGCCTATTCTCCGTTGCAAATAGAGCGAGCCGACGGCTCACCGGCATCGGGGTGGAGCGAGGACTTCAAAATTTTCACCGTTCGCAACCTTTGCATCGAAAATATAACCGATGAAATAGAAATGGCCGCACAACTCAAAGAAAACGGAATTATAATTACAACACAGGCAGTGGAACTGCCGAATATAAAACCGCTTGAGAGCGCCGATATCAAAATCGATTTTGATTATAAAGCGAAAGCCGGGTACGAATACGCAATTGATTTGAACTTATACCGCAAGCGGGATACTTTCTTTGCAAAAGCGGGGGAGGGCATTGCCGAGTTTCAATTTATGCTGCCTTCCGGCCCGGCCGCAATTTATAAAGTCGAGGCCGTTCTAAACGCGCTTGAATTGACGCAAGATGATAATACGATTGTCGTGTATAGCGAGCAGTTTAAATCCGTTTTTGATAAGCGTAAAGGCGAGCTGATTGCTTTGGAAAAGGACGGCACGAACTACCTTTGCGGCGGTGCATCCCCTTGCCTCAACCGTCCGTTGAGCGGGTTGGATGCGGCACCGGGTTGGGGCTGGTTCGAAGAGTTCGCCAAAGTGCGTTGGCTAAAACATACGATACGGGAACCCCAAGTATTGAAGAACAACCACGTTGTTCGGTTAGAATTTCCGTTTGACTATGCGGGCGAATATCCGATAACCGGTAAAATTTGTTATGCTATAAACGGCAGTGGGAAAATACAGGTCGGTATCAAGATAGATGTTGATGAATCGTTTGGAGCCTTACCGAGAGCGGGCGTTGCGCTTGTTATTCCTGCCGGCTTTGAAAAGTTAGAATATTTCGGCCGCGGCAGCAACGAAAGCTATTCGGACCGTTGCCTAAGTGCGCCGCTTGGTGTGTACACCTCGACCGTAGAACAACAGCATTTTCCCTTTGTGCCGCCATCCGAAAACGGAGGGCATGAAAATACGAGGTATTTAACACTCACCAATAAAGCAGGCAGAGCCATTCGCATTTTATCAACAAAACCATTCCACTTCGATGTTCACCACAACACGGTTGCAGATTATCAGTCGGCTAAGCATGAACACGAGCTGGTTCGCCGTGAAGAATCCTACCTGCATATTGATGCGGCTCATTCGCCTATCGGCGGCGACATGGCGTGGAGCACCACTTTGGATTCGTCCGAGCGCTTAAAAGGCGGAAGGTATACGCTGGACTTCGTGGTGGAAATATTCTGATCCGGTTGTCGTGTAGATAACCGAAAAAAGACAATCAAATAGAAGCGAAAAACCTCCCGCTAAAAACGGGAGGTTTTTGAATGAACAGGACTCGTTATTAAGCAGCTTGATTATCGGCCCAATATATCGGCACCTTACGCGGGAATTCTTCGGCGCTAAAGCCCAGCGATCGGGCGACGTAAATGGAAAGATCTTTGTTTTTAATTGCTTGCCCATTTTTAATAAAGTTGCTTGAACCGTAAACAAACAGGGGAACATCAACGCCGGAATGACTGCCGGAGGTGTACACATAGGTGTCACCTTCGGGCTGAATTGCACCGGTTTCGTGGTCAGCCGTTACAATAACAAGTGTGTTGCCGTCTGCCTGTGCAAAGTCGAGGGCTACTGCAATTGCGTTGTCGAACTCCTGAAGACTGATAACCATTTTGTCTGCATCGTTACCATGGGAAAAACCATCAATGTGATCGTGTTCAACCATTAAGAAAAACCCTTCATCGCCGTCCAGTAAGTCAATGGCTTTGGTCGTCATCTGTGACAGCGTAGGTGTGTTTTCGTTGTTCTCTGTCTGCCATATAAAGTTTCCGTTAAACTGGCCAAAGCTTTTCTGAGCTTTGTTTATCGCCATCAGTTCGGTATAAGTGCTAATGTAGGTGTAACCACCTGCTTGAACGTTTGATTGTTCCGTTTTGCTGTTAGCTGAACCCCAAATCAAGTCTATATCCGACGAAATTTGTTGCGCAACAATGTCAGCCGCATTGCCACGTTTTGATGTATGGGCACAAAAGCCTGAAGGTGTGGCGCCTGTGGTGCTGTCTGTTGTAACAACACCCGTTTTCATACCTCTTTGCATCGCCAGTTCGGTGAGGCTGATGGGATAGCTCTCCAAAGCATATATATCATACGGGTAAACGCCGAGGCTTCCGTCTAAAGTGCGGACCCCACAAGCGAGTGCTGTGGCTGCGGCTGCGCTGTCGGTAACGGCTTTGCCAAACGCCGCAGTCTTTTGTTGCCCTCTTAAAGGCATCGTTTCCATTACAAGTTCTATACCAAGACTCTGCTTTGCCAGTTTCAAGTGGTTTTCGCCCATCCCATCACCGATTAATAGAATAACGTTTTTCACTTGGTCGAGTGCGCCGGGTGTTGGCGCTAGGCCTCCAACAAGCGAAAAAAGCATGGAGATGGCTGTGATAATGGGGAGAATCCTTTTGACTAATCCCAATCTTTTTGCAAACTGAATAATTACTTCCATGAGACTTCCTCCTTAAATTCATTGCATAAAGTATACCTTGAAATGCTTACCCTGTCAACGAAATCGGGATTTGTAGTAGGTGAACGCAGGAAAAAACCTCCCATTTACAAAAAACAGGAGGCTCTTACGATTGAATTAACAGGCTCTATGGTGCATTACGCTGCTGCGTTTGCCGAGTATACCGGCACCTTACGTGGAAATTCGTCGGGCGTAAAGCCCATGGACATCGCGACATAAATGGCGAGGTCCTTGTTTTTAATCGCTTGTCCATTTTCAATAAAGTTGCTTGAACCGTAAACAAACAGGGGAACATCTACGCCGGAGTGACTGCCTGAAGTATATACATAAGTGTCGTTTTCAGGCAGAATTGCACCGCATTCATGGTCCGCTGTTACAATGACAAGCGTGTTGCCGTCTTCCCGTGCAAAATTGAGTGCCACTGCAACCGCATTGTCAAATTCCTGGAGGCTGACAACCATCTTTTCCGCATCGTTACCGTGGGAAAAACTGTCGATGTGCGAGCCTTCAACCATCAAGAAGAAGCCGTCATTGCCATCCAGCAAATCAATGGCTTTGACCGTCAGCTGTGACAGTGTGGGCGTATTTTCGTCGTTCTCGGTCTGCCACATGAAGCTTTTATCAAATTGGCCAAAGCTTTTTCCGTTGCCGTTAAACGCTGTAAACTCGGTATAGGTGCTCAGGTAGGTATAGCCGGCTGCTTCAACACGGGCTTTTTGTGTTTCGCTGTCAGCGCCGCCCCAAATCAAGTCAATGCCTGATGCGATTTGTTGTGCTGCAATATCTTTTTTGTTGTTGCGCGATGAGGTATGGGCGGAAAAGCCGGCAGGTGTGGCGCCCGTGGTGCTGTCTGTGGTGACAATACCTGTTTTCATCCCTTTTTCCATCGCCAGTTCCGTCAGGCTTACGGGGTAGCTTTGCAAGGCAAACATATCATAAGGGAAAACACCGAGGCTTCCTTTAATTGTGCGTACTCCGCAGGCGAGTGCCGTTGCCGCAGCTGCGCTGTCGGTGACTCCGCCTCCGAAGGGGGCGGTCTCTTGTTGCCCTCTTATGGGCATTCTTTCCATTGCAAGCTCTATACCAAGTTCTTGTTTCGTAAGCTTCAGGTGGTTTTCGCCCATGCCGTCACCAATTAAAAATATAACGTTTTGCACTTCGTCCCGTGGGCTGGGCGTTGGGCTAAGGCCTGCGACAAGTGAAAAGATCATCGCAAGCGCAGTAATAATCGGAATAATCTTTTTGAATAATCCCAATCTTTTTGCCAACAGAATAATCATATCCATTAAACTTCCTCCTTGAATTTATTATAATAAAAGTATAACTTCAAATAGTTGCTCTGTCAACGAAGCAAGAATATAAATTTTTAAATTTAAAAAATTTGATGGTGTGTGCAAGAATTCCTTCATTTATTCGAATATCCGCTTGATTTTTTTCCCTTTTAGTTCTAAAATGAAGCAAGTGTATTATTGGCTTTCATTTACACATTTTTATATTCCCTTTAAATGTGTCTTTACGTTTTTTGGACAAGAAAGGAATGGCAAATATGTCGAAGACCCTGATTTCTAAAATTGAAAAAGTCTATCCCTCTCTTTCAAAAGGCCATAAACTGATTGCAAATTTTATCATGGAACACTATGACAAAGCCGCTTTCATGACGGCCGCCAAAATCGGTGAAAAAGTCGGTATTAGCGAGTCTACGGTGGTTCGCTTTGCGACGGAAATTGGTTATGCCGGTTATCCGGAGCTCCAAAAAAACCTTCAGGAACTGATAAAAAGCCGTTTGACAAGTGTGCAGCGCATGGAGGTTGCGAACGTTAATGTTACAGAAGGCAACTTGCTCGACAAAGCGCTTTCCGCAGACATTGAAATGATTCGCGCGACGCTTGAGCAAACATCCCGCGAGGCATTTGCTTCAAGTGTTGCTGTGATCAACCATGCAAGGCGCATATATATTCTTGGCGTCAGGAGCTCCGCCTCACTGGCAAGTTTTATGGCTTTTTACTTTAATCTGTTTTGTGACAATGTTGTTTTGGTTGACTCCGCGAGCGCGAGCGAAATGTTTGAGCAAATGTACAGAATAACAAACGAAGATGTATGTATTGCGATTAGCTTTCCGCGCTATTCCAAGCAAACGGTGAACGCGCTGCGTTTTGTGCGGGACAGAGGCGCGACGTTCGTCTCCATTACCGACAGCAACTCGTCACCCATTGCACATATTGCGACGCACCTGCTCATCGCGCGTAGTAATATGGTGTCTTTTGTAGATTCCCTTGTTGCACCTTTAAGTTTGATTAATGCCTTGATAGCGGCCACCGCACGCAGCAGGAGTGAGGAAGTATACAACAACCTCCATGCGCTCGAAACCATTTGGGGCGAGTATCAGGTTTACGAAACACAGCAGGATGATGGGGAGGAAAGCCCCGATGAATAAACTGCTCGTTATCGGCGCGGGTCCCGCCGGGCTCATGGCGGCGGGTGTCGCAGCGGGGCGCGGGCTTGATGTCACCCTACTTGAAAGAAATGAACGCCCTGCGCGCAAATTGATGATTACCGGCAAAGGGCGTTGCAATATAACAAACAATTGTGGGCTTGAAGAGTTGATTGCTGCAATCCCCGTAAACGGTCGGTTTTTATACTCTGCCTTTTCGGATTTTACACCTGAGGACACCATCACGTTTTTTGAAAACCACGGCGTCCCGCTCAAAACAGAACGCGGCAATCGCGTTTTTCCCGTGTCGGACAAAGCGGTGGATGTTGTTGATGCCCTGCACCGTTTCGCTACTGAAAACGGAGCCCGCATCATTCAGGGCAGAGCACAAGAATTGATTATTGAAAATAACGCCGTTACAGCCGTCGTCACCCATGCCGGCGAAAAATTTTTGGCGGATTCTGTTATCATTGCAACCGGTGGGCTATCCTACCCCGTTACCGGCTCAACCGGGGACGGGTATGAACTTGCAAAACGAGCGGGGCATACCATAAGCGAATGTCGGCCATCCTTGGTGCCGCTCGTGGCCCATGAGGGATTTTGCACGGCATTAATGGGGCTCTCTTTACGAAACATTGCGATAAAAGTAATCGACACCGAAAATAATAACGAAGTTTACAGCGACTTTGGAGAGCTGCTTTTTACCCACTTTGGCGTTTCGGGCCCGCTAATACTCAGCGCCAGCGCCCATTTGCGTGACATGAAGCGCATGAAATATATGATATTGATTGACCTCAAGCCGGCGCTTTCAATGGAGCAGCTTGACGCAAGAATTTTGAGGGAGTTTGCAGACAACGACAACAAGAACTTTATTAACACCCTTAATGCACTCCTGCCCAAAAAACTTGTGCCTGTTATCGTAAAGCTTTCCGGCATTCGGCCCGGTCTGCAGACAAACCAGGTGACCAAAGAACAGCGGCAACGCTTGGCGGAGTTGCTTAAAGCATTTAAGGTTACAATAACGGGCTTTCGCCCGATTGCGGAAGCCATTATTACAGCCGGTGGCGTAAAAACAGAAGAAATCAACCCGAAAACCATGCAGTCAAAGCTTATAAACGGCCTGTATTTTGCCGGCGAAGTGATTGACGTGGACGCCTATACCGGTGGCTTTAATTTACAAATAGCGTATTCAACCGGCCACCTGGCAGGAGCTATAGTTGCGAAGCAATAGTAGTGCGACGAAGTTGCGTTGCCCAATCGCTTCTCTACACACGAAGAAAGAGTTGATAAACCATGTCAATTAACATCGCCGTTGATGGACCCGCCGGCGCCGGGAAAAGTACAATATCCCGCGGAGCGGCAAAAGAATTAGGGTTTATTTATGTGGACACCGGAGCGCTCTACCGCGCTGTAGGGTTAAACGCATTAAGACTCGGTATTGATACAAAAGATGCGGCAAAAGTCGGCGCTGCACTTGCCGGCACCGAGGTAGAGCTGAGGTTTATTGACGGGGAGCAAAGGGTGTTCTTGAACGGCGAGGATGTTTCCGAAGCTATCAGAGCGCCGGAGGCTTCTATGGCCGCCTCAAATGTTTCCGCCATTCCGAGCGTGAGGAGTTTTTTGTTTGAACTCCAGCGGGATATCGCAAAGAACAATAACTGCATCATGGACGGCAGAGATATCGGCACGGTTGTACTGCCCGGGGCAGAGATAAAAATATTCTTGACCGCATCACCGGAGGAGCGGGCACTACGCCGTTATAGAGAGCTGGTTGCAAAAGATGTGCCTGCCGAATACGAGCAGGTTCTAGAAGAAATGAAACAGCGGGATTTCAACGATTCCAACCGCGCCATCGCGCCCCTTAAACCCGCACCAGACGCTGTTTTGGTTGACACGACCGGCTACGCTTTGGATGAAGCGATTGCCTTGGTCATTAAGCTGATAAAGGAGCGACTAGATTGAAGGCTTTTGATTATAGTCGAATAAAAAAATATAAGTTTGCAGTCTTGATGAAACCATTCTTTAAGACTGTTTTCCTCGGGTCTTACAGAGTTCAGGTAATTGGTAGAGAAAACATTCCTAAAGAAGGCGGCTTCATTGTTGCGTCAAATCATATCAGCGGTATTGATGCGGTCTTTATATATGTATTATTGAGAACGCCTATTCACTATATGGGCAAACAAGAACTTTTTGAATTGCCGGTCCTCGGGACGATGTATCAACATCTCAACGGTTTTCCCGTAACAAGAGGGACCGGAGATAAAAAAGCGATTAAATATGCGATTGATGTTGTAAAACAGGGTGGTGTCTTGGGGATTTTTCCGGAAGGAACCCGTTCTAAGGATTTTACACCTCAACCGGCAAAAGCGGGCGTTGCGCTGATAGCCAGACAGGCGAAGGCGGGGGTTCTGCCGGTTTCAATTTATTCCGAAGGGCGTGCAAAACCATTTTCCAAAGTCACTGTGCGCTTTGGCGAAATTATTCCTTACGAAAACTTTACTTTCGGTTCCGGCATTAAATCAAACGAGCTAAAAGATGCCTTAGACCTGGTAATGAATAAGGTCAAAGCGCTTTGGGCCCTTAAACACAGTAAATAAATATTTTTAAAGGAGCGGTTTTTGATGAAAAAGTTTGACTACAGCGAGGTAAAAGAATATAAGCTTTACGATATACTTCTTCCGATAATGAACTTACTTTCAAAGATACTTTTCAAAATCAAGTTTGTCGGTAAAGAAAATGTGCCCAAAACAGGTGGGGTTATCATTGCCGCCAATCACTACAACACTTTTGACCCCGGATTTATCGGGATCAGCGGTGTCAGGAAAATTCATTTTATGACCAAGGAAGAAAAATTTGTAAAGCCTTTCTCAAAATGGCTTTACACCCGCGCAAACGCATTTCCAATAAATAGAGGGGGAGCGGACAAATCTGCGGTGGAGTATTCCATTAAAATCATAGAGCAAGGCTATACGCTTGGCATATTCCCCGAAGGCACGCGCTCAAAAGACGGCGTCCCGCAAACGCCAAAGGCCGGGGTAGCGCTCATTGCGAGGGAAACGAAGGCAGATATTGTTCCGGTTTCCATTTATTCGGAAGGAAAAGTAAAATTTCGTTCAAAAATAATCATACGTTTCGGTAAAGCGATTCCCTATGAAAGCCTCGGTTTTACCCAAAGCGGCAAATCGAGTGAGCTTAGAGCGGCGTCAAGACTGATTATGGATGAAATCATTGCGCTGCGTGAAAAAAAGTTTGAAGCCTGAGATGATTAAAGTTTGAAAGGAGTGGACCGGTACAGTGCAGATAAAAGTGGCAAAAACAGCGGGTTTTTGTTTTGGCGTTGACCGCGCGGTAAACATGGTTTACTCTATGTCGGAAGAGGGGAAGAACGTATGTACACTCGGCCCTCTCATCCACAACCCGCAGGTTATTGAAGACCTGGAGCAACGAGGAGTTCTCGTTGTTGAAAACCCGGAAGAGGTGCCGGCAGGGGCTACAGTTGTTGTGCGCACCCATGGTGTCGCCCAATCGGTTTTAGAAAATTTTACCGGCACTGGTGCAGAAATTTGTGATGCCACCTGCCCGTTTGTAAAAAAAATTCATGACATTGTTTCAAAAAACTCGGCTCAGGATATCCCCGTACTAATCGCCGGGGATGCAAACCACCCCGAAGTTTGTGGCATAAGAGGCTATTGCAAAGGCAAAACGCATACATTTAAAGACTTGGCTGAATTAAATGAAATATTGAATTTTCATCCTGAATATCTGAAAAATAAAATATTGGTTGTTGCGCAAACGACGTTTAGCCTAAAAGAATGGGCTGATTGCGTAAAACAAATCAATTTGCACTGTACAAATGCGATTCTTTTTGATACAATATGTAATGCGACTCAAGATAGGCAAACAGAAGCACTTGAGCTGTCCATTGTTTGCGATGTTATGATAGTTATCGGAGGCCGCCAAAGTTCCAACACGGCAAAGCTTAAATCGGTATGTGAGGCAAATTGCAAAACATATCATATCGAAAGGCCTGAGGAAATTTACGGCATCGATTTCCGGAGTTGCAATTCCATAGGCATTACCGCCGGAGCATCCACTCCGGCCGGTATAATAAAGGAGGTACTTAAAACCATGTCCGAAATTTTAAAAGACGACACGATCGAAAACGAAGAAACTGCTGCACAGGCCAAAGAAACAGAAGTTGTCGAGGCTGTGCCCGAAGAAACTGTTACAGGCGAAGTACAAGCGGAAGAGACCGCACAGGAGCAAACAGATGCTCCCGAGGAAGAAGTAACGGTTGAGGAAGCGACACCGGTCGAGGAGGTGTCAGCAGAAGCAGAAAAAGATACTAGATCAGTCGAAGAGATCGCTTTTTCCGAAGCTCTTGAAGAAAGCCTGAAAAATATGAGCACGGACCAAAAAGTTGTCGGTGTGGTTATGGGTATGTCTCCGACCGAAATACAAGTGGACATCGGCAGAAAGCATGCCGGGTATGTTCCGCTGGACGAATATAGCGTGGACCCGAATTTTGACCCCAAAAAAGAACTTAAAGTCGGCGATAAAATTGACCTTATCATTATGAAGACAAACGATATGGAAGGCACCGTTATGCTCTCCAAAATCCGCTGCGACGCCATGCAATCCTGGTTTGATGTTGTCGATGCCGAAAACACGGAAGAAGTATTTGAAGGCATTGTTACCGACATCATCAAGGGCGGCATTCTTGCCAACACAAGCGGCGTCAGGGTGTTTATCCCTGCGTCCCTTTCAACGGCTTCTCGCAACGACCCAATCGAAGAGTTGCTGCACAAAACGGTGAAGTTCCGTATTATCGAAGTCAATAAGCAACGCAAACGCGCTGTCGGCTCCATTCGCTCAGTCCTTAAAGACAGCCTTTCCGAAGTGGAAGACGCTTTCTGGTCGCAGGTTGCTGAGGGACAAATATATGAAGGCAAAGTAAAATCCATGACCACCTATGGCGCTTTTGTGGACATTGGCGGTGTGGATGGCATGATTCATATTTCCGAGCTAGCGTGGAAGAGAATTAAGCATCCATCGGATGTTTTATCAATCGGTGATACCGTTGAAGTCAACATCAAATCCCTTGACCCCGAAAAAAGAAGAATTTCGCTCGGCTACAAAAAAGCTGACGAAAATCCTTGGGAAGTATTGCGCCGCGATTATCCCATCAACTCCGTGATCGAATCCGAAATTGTCGGCATGACGACGTTTGGCGCTTTTGCAAAAGTCATCCCGGGTGTTGACGGCCTTATTCATATCTCTCAAATCGCAAATCGTCATATCGAAAAGCCTCAGGATGAGCTTAAGATAGGTCAAACAGTGACCGTTCAGATTACCGGCATTGATTTTGACAGACGCAGAGTAAGCCTGTCTATCCGTGCACTGCTTGACCCGATGGAAGGCGAAGCCGAAGTTGCCGAAGATGATGCAGCTTCTACAGAAGAAACATCGCTTGTTGAAGCAACGGAATCGGCACTCGTCGAAGTTGCGGCCCCTGCCGAAGAAGCGGCTCCTGCCGAAGAAGCTGCTCCTGCCGAAGAAGAGAATAAAGAAAACGAATAATCTAACAGTTTAAACGAAAGGCAGGCAATTTGCCTGCCTTTTTGCTATTGAGGTTATTTCTTCTTGCCCTTTGGCGTTTTCTGTCGGCGTGAGACGATTTGGATTGAATGCCGGTTTGGAATGTGCTATAATTTTTTTATTAATAATTTACAGATAAGGTGCGTGGGATGCTTAAACGGATCAACATCATATGCGGTCATTACGGTACCGGCAAAACCAACCTCGCTCTGAACCTTGCGCTTAACATGCAAAGCAGGGGAGAGCGGGTTACTCTTGTTGACCTCGATATCGTAAACCCATATTTTCGCAGCGCAGATTATACCGGGCTGATGGAAAGCCTTGGCATCAAGGTTATCAGCCCCTCCACCGCAGGGACGACGATTGACGCACCGGGGTTGACCGCATCTATTCTCTCTGTATTTGACTCTGACGGCAGCCGTGTGGTGATTGATGTCGGCGGAGATGATGCGGGTGCTTTTGCGCTCGGTCGTTTTTCAAATCAAGTTGTGGCAAGCGGCGACTATCAAATGCTATATGTCATCAACAAGTTTCGCAAGTTTACCTCAACCCCGCAAGAGGCTGTTGATTTGCTGCGTGAGATTGAGTCCGCCGCCAGCCTTCGTGCAACCGGGATTGTCAACAATTCGCACCTTGCCGGGTTAACATCTGCAAAAGACATCCTCGAATCAGGGCCGTATGCCACCAAAGTTGCCGAACTGACGGGGCTACCGCTACTGATAACCACTGCACCGCTCGCACTTGAAAAGGAACTGACCGGTAAAATCGAAAACCTCTATCCGGTCCAAATTATCGTTAAGTTGCCATGGAATTAAACTAAAAGCTATTTAGGAGGAACAAATATGCCTAAAGTAACAATAGATAAGAATGTTTGCAAAGGCTGTGAGTTGTGCGCCACAGTATGTCCACAGCACATTCTTGCGCTTTCAAAGGAAAAACTCAACGCCAAGGGTTACCACCCGATGGAAGTTGTTGAGCCGGAAAAATGTCGCGGGTGTGCGGTCTGTGCCATCATGTGCCCGGACTGCGCAATTGTTGTGGAAAAGGAGTGACAAGAATGGCTGAAAGAGTTTTAATGAAAGGGAACGAAGCCCTTGCGGAAGCCGCGATTGGCGCCGGTTGCCGACATTTCTTCGGTTATCCCATAACGCCGCAGACAGAACTTGCCGCCTATATGGCCAAGCGTCTGCCGAAAATCGGCGGCACTTATTTACAGGCGGAAAGTGAGGTAGCGGCGATCAACATGGTGCAAGGCGCCGCCGCTGCGGGTGTACGTGCGATGACATCCTCCTCGTCACCCGGCATAAGCCTTAAGACCGAAGGTATTTCTTATATGTGCGGTGCAGACCTTCCCGCTCTTATCATCAATGTTCAGCGTGGCGGGCCCGGCCTTGGGGGTATTCAGCCTTCACAGGCAGATTACTGGCAGGCAACAAGAGCACCCGGTCACGGTGATTTGCATATTCTTGTTTTTAC
>JAAYFA010000184.1 GCA_012728445.1 Clostridiales bacterium
CAATGAAACTATTCCACTGGGTCAAAATAGCAGAAACCCTTGTGACGCAAGGAATTTAGGGCATAGAAAAAGCACGATGGTTTCGTATCAAAACCATCGTGCTTATTTGGTGGAGATGAGGGGGATCGAACCCCTTACCTCTTGAATGCCATTCAAGCGCTCTCCCAGGTGAGCTACACCCCCACATCGGCTTGTATGCCCCGATGACTTTTGTATTGTAACAGATACAAAACAGAAAATCAATATCCAAATTGCAACTTTTTTTATTTCTTGATTTAAAACAGCCTTTCATGTATCATAATTACTAATTGGCTCGTTATATTTAGTTGTAGAAACTTGTAGGATGTGCGTATGAAAAAAATTGTATTCTTCATTGAGTGTCTTGAAGGCGGCGGCGCGGAAAAGGCACTCACAGAACTTGTCGAAAATATGGATAAGAACAATTATGACATTACCGTTGTAACAGAGTCAAACGGTGAAATGTATACCGCAAGGGTTGCCTCGGCATCTAATTTGCGTTACTTGGTAAAAAAGTGTAACCCCGAGAGATTCTTCCACTATAATCTAAACCGCCTCCTTTACCGATTTATTAACACAGCGCCCAGAAAGCTCCTGCACAAAATAATAATCGGTAACAAATACGATATTGAAGTCGCTTGCTGCGAAGGGTTTGCCACAAGACTTATTGCAAACTCCACAAACAAAAACAGTAAAAAGGTTGCTTTTGTCCATACCGATATGCAAAACAATCATTGGACCGGGATACACTATAAGAGCTTTGAGGAAGAATTAAGCTGTTATAACAAGTTTGATACTATCTCTTGCGTGTCCGAATCGGTCGCAGAAGCCTTTCGTAAGACATTCGGAATGACAGACCCTGTCGTTGTAAACCATAACCCCATCAACACCAATGACATAATAGCGAAGGCACAGGAGCCTCTAATTTTGCTTGTTCCGGATTGCCCGCAACTAATCGGTGTTGGCCGCCTTTGCGCCGTTAAAGCGTTTGACAGACTGCTGCGCATCGCAAAACAGCTCAAAGAAGAAGGCTATAAATTCAACCTTCAGATATTGGGCAAAGGTGAAAAAGAACAGGAGCTCGAACAATATATTATTGAAAACGGTTTGTCAAGCTGTGTTCGGTTAATCGGCTTCCAGCCAAACCCCTACCCATATATTGTAAACGCCGACTTTTTCGTCTGTTCGTCACTTGCCGAGGGATTTAACACAGCGGTTGTGGAGTGCATCGTTCTGGAGACACCGGTAATAACCACCGACTGCGCCGGCATGAAGGACGCGTTTGGCAAAAAGGAATGCGGAATCATTTGTAAAAACAGCGAAGACGCTTTACTTGAAGCGATCAGGAACGTCCTGGACAACCCCCATTGTTTAAACGAATTTAGCAGCAACTGTCGTGAAAGAGCCTCTTACTTCGATATAAAAGAATGTGTGAAAAATATTGAAAATATGTTTTAACGCTATTTAGGAACAACAAAACGCCGTCAACTTTGACGGCGTTTTGTTGCATTAAAAAATCAGAACTTCATAGACACGTTATGCTTACCAACGCCTGTTTTTATAATCACATGCGCCGCATTACTGTTTTTAATTGCTTCAACCGTATACTCCCCATCTGTGACAATATCTTTTGGTGTTTTGTGGGTATATATCACAGTCGACGCATCGAACACTTTATCTTGATCGTAGGTTAGCGTGAAGGTTTCTGCCTCTAAATCATACACAAAGTCGGTAACGGTGCCCGAAACTGCCTTGGGATAGGGGCGAGCCAGTACGTCTGACAGCGGAGCATCTAAAATACCTTCGCTGTAATGCCAGTAGGCATAGCTCCACTTGTTCTGTTCAAAGACCTCAAGCAGGTAGCGCACATGCGGCAGCCACTCTGTGCCTTCTCCCCCACCGCCCCATTCGCCCACGAGCACGGGAATACCCAGCCTTTCCTGTGTTCTTTTGTGCTCGGCAAAAATAGCGCCTACCCTTGAATTATTGGCATATTTGTAAGCCGGTGTATCCACCATCAGGTCATACCCGTGCGGTTGGAAACACTGTTTTGGCTCTTTCTTACCGTCAACTTCAATGAGCAAGTTTGAGCACGGAATACCGATGTTGGACCAATAGCTGTTGTCGATGAACACAATCCCGTTGTCGGTAACTTCTCTGACGGCGGCAGTCATTTTTCTTGTAAATGGTGAATACCGTTCGACATCAAACTTTTTCATCAACGCACTGCCCGCCGATGTGATCTTCATAAAGATGTCGCCGGTGTAGTGGTCCAGTACTTGAAAACGTCTGTCTTTATGAAGAGCGTCGGAAATAAGCTTGCCACGTTTTATATCTCTGTCAAACAAGGTAACTCTGATGGCTTTATAGACGATTTTTCTAAAAATCTTGCCGCCATCCTTTCCGGGGTAAGGCTCGTTCATGAAGTCAAAACCAAACAGCGCGGGCTTATCCTTAAACTTTTCCGCCATATGCTTCCACATATCGGCATAGTAATCCTGCAAACCTTTACCGTTATATTCGCGGTTGTCCCAGAAGTTATCAAAGGCGCGGTGAACAGCTTTGCCGATAAAGTACAATTCTGCCCAAACCAACTTCGGCTTTCTGGGCTTGTACTTATCAATGAGGGTGGCCCCCGCCGGATTGCCATTGCCGTGCACATGGGCAGAATAACAGTCCTGGTGAATATCCAGGAAAACAAAAATCTCCTGCTCGGCACACTTGTCCAGAATTTTACCAATATCATCTAAAAATTCTTCGTTATACTTACCCGGCTCGGGTTCGATAAGATCCCAAGAAAAGCCGAGGCGCAAGATATTAAAACCTCTTGCTTTGTAGCGCTCGAAGAAAGTGTCGCTAAAGTCAAAATTAAATGACTTTGCTTCGCCATCTTCTCCTTTAAAATTGCGTTTGTCAACGATGTTGAAGCCCTTAAACACTCTTTCTCTGCCAAACTCGTCAACAAACACTTTGCCGAATGTTGAAATTGTATTCAATCTGATTCCTCCGTTTATTTGTTGTAACATTATTGTATTTTATTGTAACATTATTCTGTGAAATGAGCAACTAGAAAATTCGAACTATTCAACCCAAACTAACAACGTTAAAGTTTGTTTGATATATTGCTTAAAGCTCTTCAGCGAATAACATGAAAACAAACAACAAACGAGTAACTTGCTCAATTTTTCATTAATTCGATTGACTTAAACAACAAAAACTATTAGAGTTATCTTGTTCGATCGCCTGAGAGCCATTCAACTAAAGGGGAAAATATTATGGTAACAGTGTTAAAACTAATCATGCCCGTCCTTTTCTTTCTATCCGGTGTTTTGCCGGGCCTTACAGGAGCGGTTGACGCCATCAGCATCAGCCTGACCGGTATGCCCTATTATTCCATAACCGACTCCAGTGACTTTTTAGAAAATATTTCGGACACGAGTATCGTAAAGCTGGACGAAAACACCGGCTATGTTGGCGACATCCTACTCGTATTCATGGATAAAAACACTTCGCTTATAAAAAGATACAACGCTTTCAGAAGTGTCGGGGGGCGGTGTATCGGTTACTTGGAGCCGGCTAATCTGTTTGTTTTGCAAGCGGCGTTTGACGGTGCGGGGGAAATGGCATCTCTTGCCGAAAACTTGATGCAAAAAGATGGTGTTCTGTACGCCAGCGGCAGTTACGCCTTTAAGAACGCAGAAAATTATACGCCGAATGATCCATTTGACGGGTTGAATGAAGGCAGAGACCATTGGGACGACAGCAACCCCGACGGCGGTACTTGGTGGCTTGAAGCCATTGAAGCAAGAAACGCATGGGGATACCGATCATACTTTAACCCTATCCGTATCGGCATTGTCGATTCCGGCTTCGAAACCAATCACCCGGATTTAAGGGGCAAAATTGTTTTCCCATCACGCCTGCTCTCAAAGCAAAACGCCCCCGGCGCGCACGGTACTCATGTTGCAGGAATAATCGGTGCGCTGGGTGATAACGGGACGGGGATCAGCGGTATCGTCCAACATTCCACGCTCGTGTGTGTGGATTGGCAAAAAGAAAAGGGCCAGCTGTGGATAGAGGATTTAAGAATAATTTTCGGCGTCGGTTACGCCATCAAGGCCGGCGCAAAGGTAATCAATCTTTCTTTGGGTTCTTCCGGCAGTGTGCCGGAAGGCAAGCCCGCCTACCCCAAGCTTTGGATGGATGCTGAAGCGGCGCTCATTTCTTTTTATATAGCGACATTTTTAAACAAAGGGTATGACTTTGTGATTGTACAGTCCGCCGGCAACGGCGATTCCGACGGCAATCCTGTTGACGCGTTTAATAATGGCTCTTTTTGCGCTATAACGGAAAGTAACTCCATCTCCGCTCTTATCGGAGTTCCTCCAAAAGATATTATTGACCGAATTATTATTGCCGGCTCCGCAAGGAATCTCGGCGCCGGCAATTTTATTCAATCAGGCTTTTCAAATGTCGGCGACCAGGTTTCCATCTGTGCGCCGGGGTCCGGTGTCTTCAGTTGCTCAACACCGGAAAGAAATTACTACCAATATATGTCCGGCACATCCATGTCCGCCCCCGTTGTAACCGGAGTCAGCTCACTTGTCTGGTCGGTTAACCCACTGCTCACCGGTAAACAAGTGAAGGCAATTGTGTGCGATGCGGCAAACACACGGTACACAGTGCCCGAAACAAATGATAAATTCTGGCCGAGTGCGCCATACAGAAGCTACAGAATGATAAACGCAAAACTGGCTGTGGAAGCGGCTCTTAAGACACTCTACCAAACAGGCACCGTACACGGGAAAGCAGTCGACAGCCACGGCAACGGCACGCCCTGCGAAATTAAAGCAGTATGCGGTGACCTTGAGTTCTGCTTTTCTTGCAGTGCGGACGGAATCTTCAGTTTTATTCTCCCGCCGGGCGAAGCGGTCATAACCTTTACCGCAAGCGGTGCAACTGCAGAAACAGCGGCAGATGTTGTGTTAAACGAAACGACTGATTCAGGAAATATTGTTCTGATGTAAATATGGTGCAAAAGATTAACTGCATTATAGACCCATATAGTTTTTAGGAGGATAACACCATGAAACAAGCAGATATTATCAAACACGGTATCATTTACCGCAATTTGGAAACCCCTTTCCAATACCATGGGTGGCCGAGTGTATGTAAACTGGACGACGGCGCTCTTGCCGCAGTTTGGTCCGGCTTTCGCGTTGCCCATGTTTGTCCCTATGGAAAAACCGCAATGAGTATCAGCAAGGATGAGGGCGAAACTTGGTGCCCCCCGATGATCGTCAACGACACGGCCCTTGATGACAGAGATGCCGGTATTTTGAACCTTCGAGATGGGAAGCTGCTGATAACCTGGTTCTGTCATCCCAAAAAGTGGATGATTGAAACTGCTCTGCCTGAGTCAGACTATCTGCCTGTAGAGCGTTTGGCACTGTACGAAGCATATGTCGGTTACTACAACACCTTAACCGAAGAGCAAGGCAAAGGCGGCTCTTTCGTGAGAACAAGCGCCGATAACGGAGTGACTTGGGGCGAAACAATTCTTGTGCCGGTTTCGTCACCACACGGGCCCACGCTGCTCGCAGACGGAAGCATTCTGTACCTTGGCATAAAGCTTTTCACCGATGAGGATAAAGGCGATGTGGCCGCATACGTCAGTATCGACAACGGTTTAACATGGGGGCATCGGTCCACACTGCAGATGCCAAGAGATATCCCCGGTGATTTTTTCCATGAGCCGCACTGTGTGCAATTGCCAAGCGGACGACTGCTGGGTGCGCTTCGTGTGCATGGCGAGGATTACTTTTCGGTGTACCTTACCCACTCGGACGACATGGGCAAAACGTGGTCTGTGCCGAAGCCGCTTATTCCGGAAGGTTCCGTTAAAAAAGTCTGCGGTTCCCCGCCGCATCTGCTTGTACATTCCACGGGTGCCGTGATTTGCAGCATCGGGCGCAGGGAAGACCCTTGGGGTGAACGTGTTTTGGTAAGCCATGACGAAGGAAAGACTTGGGAGGAGCAAATTTTACGCGACGATTCCTCAACGGGCGACCTTGGTTACCCGGCATCGGTTGAGCTTTCGGATGGGTCGGTGTTAACCGTATATTATCAGCGGGCTGCACAGGATATCACCACATCTGTTTTATACACAAAATGGAAGCTTTAAAGGTACATTCTAAACTGTAGGTTTACACAGTATTTTATCGGGAAATTTTTGCATTCTGCTGAATTTCATCTATAGAAATAAATATTTCACACAATAGGTTGACACGTTTTCTTTATGTGGTACAATATGTTGTGTATTCGAGAGAAAAGTTAAAAAAGTTCAATCTGTTGGTTTTGTGCTTATTTTCGTAAATAATATTCGTTCATTCACTGAAGAGCGGCACAGCATAAAACATCGAACAAAGAAAGGAATGGTTATACATATGACAATATCGCCAAACGCTATTACTGTGCTGGAAAGACGATACCTGATTAAAGATGATACCGGCAAAATCATCGAAAAAGTGGAGGATTTATTTCAACGCGTTGCGAGCACCATCGCAGAATCTGATAAGCTGCACGATGCGAACAACGATATCAAAAAAATCACAAAAACTTTTTATGACATGATGGTCAATCTTGAGTTTTTACCGAACTCCCCCACCTTGATGAATGCCGGCCGACCCTTGGGTCAATTATCTGCTTGTTTTGTTCTGCCGGTTGAGGACACGATGGAAAACATTTTTGAAGCCATCAAACAAGCGGCGCTTATACACAAATCAGGCGGCGGCACCGGCTTCTCTTTTTCACGCATCCGCCAAAAAGGCAGTTCGGGCAACTCCACCGGCGGCGTTGCCTCCGGCCCGATAAGCTTTATGAAAGTGTTCAATATGGCGACTGAAGCGGTGAAACAAGGCGGCACAAGACGCGGCGCTAACATGGGTATATTGCGCATTGATCACCCCGATATTGAGGAGTTCATCGACTGTAAATCAAACAATAAAGAAATTACTAATTTTAATATATCCGTCGGACTGACAGAAGACTTTATGAACGCGGTTGAAAACGATACCGACTTCGACTTGATAGACCCACACACAAAAGAGTCTGTGGCAAAGTTGCACGCCCCCACAGTTTTCAATAAAATTGTTGATGCCGCTTGGCATAACGGCGAACCCGGCATCATCTTCTTAGACAGGCTTAACCGTGACAA
>JAAYFA010000321.1 GCA_012728445.1 Clostridiales bacterium
CCTGATCACCGCTAAGACCAAAATCCGGAAAAGTCGCAATGCGTTCGGGCATCGGAATTCGGGGTTCTTCACTTTGCTGTTTTTTGTTTGACGTCTTCAAATAGTTGCCCACTCTCATCATTAAAATAATAAATTTCTGCGAATTTGATACCCACCATTGTATCAAAGAGAAAACCGAATATCAATTGAAATAATATGTTGGTATGTGTCAAGTAAATGTAGGCAAAAATATTATTATACAAAAAAAGCGGTAAAATTCATCAAATAATCCGCCACCCTTGACAGTCTGCTAGAAAAATGCGCTGTAACTTTGCCGACGGTGAAAGAACTCAAAAATACACAGGTCTTATCTCTCGTCGGAAACCTGATCTTAGCATTTTCATAACAGCCGGTAAAGGGCAAGCCGCCGTTGGCGGTGGCTACCTTACCTCGGGTTCACGAATCTAAAAATACACAGTTCTGCTAAAACTTTAACTCCGAAAAAGATTTTAAGCCAAAGACCGATTTCCCCCACTTGAGTTGTGGAATTGGCGCCGAATTATAGCCATCGTAACCGGAGCCGATGCTTCTTGGAGATTGAGCTGCTGACAGCGGTGTTTGGATTTCATGCGAATATTGCTCGCCTAATATCGTCGATGTCAGATTTGATATGGTTTCATTAAGTTTTTTACCGGCTTTAAGCGTTAAGAGTCTTGCCAGATTATTGCCACCGTTTATGCTCCAGCAGGCACGCCTGCCTTTCATCCTGTTCCCGATTATCGTAAAAATATTGCTTTCCATCGTTCCCAGATTTCGATATTCCAACCCTTCGGGTGCTTCCGGCAGTTCGATGCCCCTGCTTTTGTAGGAGACCAGTGCGTTTTTGTTGTTTGTAAAGTAGCTTAGCAGTTTGCCAAGATTCTCTTTTTCCTTTTCATCTTCAACACTGTTTGCAAGTGCTTCAATATATTCGAGCAACTTGTCAATTTCTTCTGAGTACAGAAATGTTAACATTTGTTCTCTCATTTCAGCATCGCTCACATATTCGTATACCGCCTTATTTCTATGAAATGGGTCAAGCTGATATATTACGTTGCTATCCGTTATGCTTCTTTTTATCCATTCGGCTCCGTCTCCGTTGAGTATACGCATCTCTATCTCGTCAACATTAAAAGTTGCTGCTATTTCTCCTTCTTTACGGCAATAAAACTTATCTATCGGCTCAAAGTTTGCTGTAGCTACTTTGTTTGAGACCTCATACCGGTTTTTACCGGTGTTTTTCCACCCCGTGTAGGCGATTGCCACTTTCATCTCGGCACTTTTGCCATGTGTTTTCCGGTCTTTTCCTTGTAGCTTCAGGTACACACCATCCTGCTCTTCATTCAACATCTTTACTTCAATTTCGCCTTTGCCTTCGTTCCTCTTTGCGGCGGCGGCATTTTCCTTCTCTAGTTCATCAACTTTGTTCCCCATGGCCTGCACTATATTCCATACGCCCATTGCGCTTATGCTTTGTCCTGTCATTGTGCTAATTGCTTGCGATGTTCCTCGATAGCTCGTCTGACATATCATCTCTGCAATTTTTTCCGACAACAATCTGCTTACTAGGCCACTGCCCTCAAACCCCATCAGTTCATCAAGCAAAAAGATGTGTTTCATGTCCTTCTTCATGTATATGTTCCGGCTGTATTCCACTTCGCCCATGATCGTTTTTGTGGTTTTTGTTCGTTTGCCTTTGTGTCGATATTCCTTCTTGTTTCTTGCTACCCTTAATTCTTCGTCGATACTTTCCAGCATGTTTTTGTACATCTCTTGCCCGATACGGCACACTTCTTTGTAAATTTCTTCTTCATAGCACTTGATTTTTTCTTTCAGTTCATCTAAACTCATTTTGCATACTCCTCTCGTAAATGTTTTTCTTCAAACTCATTTTACCAGATTTTGTATGCAGGGATTTGGCGTTTTCGCCATTTCCCTTTATTTTTTTGCCTACTAAAATTTTACACTATGATTAAGTTTGAGCAACTCGTGTTCGATGCATTAGCTCTCTTTGAGTTTTGTATCTATGTTAACAATTCAATCAAG
>JAAYFA010000386.1 GCA_012728445.1 Clostridiales bacterium
CAATGACGACCGTGTGCTGATTGACTCCATTATTCGCCTCTATAACGAGGCGGAAGCCTATCCATCGCCCGAGCACTGGCTGAAAGAGCTGGGGGAACCCTTTGAATCAACCGTGCCTGTGGAAAAAAGCGAATGGGGCAAAATCATCTTGGCGCATATTCGTGAAGGACTGGAATATTGCCGCAGTACAAGCAGCGCCATGCTGCACTATATTAAAAAAGACGAAACGGTTGAGAATTCTTATACGCCGACTTTTTTAGCGGATATAGATTTGTATGACCACTTGCTGTTGACGCTTGACACCGGTTCTTGGGATGAAATAAGTGATGCATTACGAACGGCCACTTTTGTTCGAATAGGGAGCTTACCCAGAGGATTTTTGAGCCCGGTCAAAGACGGCGCCCACGCGATGCGCAACGCCTTGAAAGACGTGTTAAAAAAACAGTTGGCGCCCGTGATGTGCGCATCGACAGCGGAACATGAAGAAGACATGGCTTACCTCCAACCGATTGTAAAAAAGCTCGTGGAAGCGGTGTTCTTGTTCAGGGACAAATTCACCGAGCTTAAAAGTGAAGTAAACGGGGTCGATTTTTCCGACGTTCATCACAAGGCGTTGAGTTTGCTAGTTGAAATCGATGACCAAGGCAATCCAAAGAAAACACCCCTCGCCCGCGAAATTTCTAAGCGGTATAAAGAAGTGCTGGTGGATGAATATCAAGATGTCAACAAGGCGCAGGATATGCTTTTTACCGCGCTTTCAAGGAATGAAGAAAATCTTTTCATGGTGGGGGATGTCAAGCAAAGCATCTACCGTTTTCGGCAAGCCATGCCGGAAATTTTCTTGGCTAGGCGGGACAGCCTGCCGCTTTATAAAAAAGACAATTACCCCGCACGCATTCATTTAGGCAGCAACTTCCGCTCCCGCAAGGGCGTAACCGGTATGGTGAACTTAGTTTTCAGCCAAACCATGAGCAAGGCCGTGGGTGAGATTGCATATACAGCGGAAGAAGAGCTGGTGCCGGGCGCGCAATACCCGGAAACGGATTCGCCCGATGCGGAAGTACATATTATTGATATCTCCGACGGTGTGGAGGATGGCAAGGTGAACACCGAGGCACGCTACATCGGCGGGCTGATAAACGACATGATTTTAAACGGCTTTACCGTGACGGATAAAAACGGGGTGCGCCCCGCCGAATACCGGGATTTCTGCGGGCTCATGCGCTCGCCAAGGGACAGAGCGTCGGTGTTTGTCGAAGAGTTTGCCAAAAGCAACATACCGGCTTATTCCGAGCTTTCCGGCGGATTTTTTGAAGCGCAGGAAGTCGCCTTTATGCTTTCACTGATGCGTATTTTGGACAATCCCTTGCAGGATATTCCGCTTTTAACCGTTTTGCTCGCCCCCGTTTTTGGCTTTACGCCGGATGAGCTGGCCAAGCTCAGAATTGGCGAGCGTAGGGCACCGCTGTACGGCTGCCTTGTCAAAGCACAAAATCAGGGGGACGAAAAGTGCCGGGCGTTCTTAAAACAAACGGAACAGCTTCGCCGTTTGAGCTCCACGCTCGCAGCGGGGGAACTTGTTCGACATCTTTTGGAAGAAACGGGCTACCTTGCCATCGCCGGGGCGATGAGCGGCGGCTCGCGGCGCAGGGCAAACCTTTACCTGTTGCAAGACTATGCGAACACCTATGAGGCGGCGGGGCATATCGGGCTTTCCGGCTTCATCCGATTTATTGATAAATTGGACAAAAACCAAAGCGACTTGTCCGCCGCGGCGGAACTGTCCGAAGCAGCGAATGTGGTACGCGTGATGAGCATTCACAAAAGCAAGGGGTTAGAGTTCCCCGTTTGTATCCTCGCAAACTGTGCTTCAACCTTTAATACAGTGGCGCAAAGGGGCAACATTGTTATTAATACGGGGGCGGGTATCGGGCTGCGCCGGCGAGACATTGAAACCTTCCGTCAGTTTGATACCATCAGCCGTCAGGCCGCTGTCTTAGCATCCGCACAGACCGACCGTTCGGAAGAACTGCGCATCCTCTATGTCGCCCTCACAAGGGCCAAAGAACGGCTGATAACCGTGATGAGTCTTAAAAACCCGGAGAAAAAACTGGCTTCGCTGGCAGGGGTAATTAACTGCGGTGAAAAAATAGCCCCCTTTGCTGTTGGCAACTGTACGAGCATTGCCGATTGGCTGTTGATCGCTGCTTTGCGGCACCCGGATGCGGAGCTGCTCAGGCAATGCGCCGGCGCGGATGGCTCAATAATTATACCGACGGATTTTGCCCTAAAAGTCGAATGCAACGTGCAAGAAGCGGCCCTGCCCAAAGGCGAGACCGATAAAAAGAAAACAGAGTCGGACAAAGAGCTCATGGAAATCATCAAAAAAAGACTATCCTACGAATACCCCTATGCGGCGCTCTCGGCAGTGGTTGCCAAACAAGCCGCCTCGGAACTCCACGAGCACGGGATCAAAAGAGAATTCTTTGCCGCTTCGCGCCCCGCGTTTATAGATCAAGATGGGCTGACACCGGCGCAAAAGGGTACCGCCATCCATAAGTTTATGCAGTATTCGGACTACGAAAAAGCCCGGCACGATGTGGCCGCAGAGCGGGACAGGTTGGTGAAAGCAGGCTTTTTATCGCCGTTTGAAGGTGATGCGGTGGAAGTTGAAAAGATTGATGCGTTCTTTGCAAGCACGCTGGCAAGTCGGATTTTTCGGGCGGAAAAGCTGTTGCGCGAGCAGAAGTTTGCCATCAGAATCCCTGTGCGAGAACTGTACCCGGATTTGCCGGAGAACACGCAGAGCGAGAACGTAGTCGTACAAGGTATAGCGGACTGCGCTTTTGTTGAACAGGGTGAACTGGTCATTTTGGATTATAAAACAGACCGCAACGTTTCGCCGGAACAGCTTGTCGAGCGGTATGCCGCCCAGCTTGCCATTTACCGCAGAGCGCTCGAGGAGTGTTTGGGGCTGAAGGTGAAGGAGACGTTGCTGTATTCGTTTGCGCTTGGCCAAGCTATAATGGTTTGAGCGGCAGGCCATAAAAACGAAAAAATGCAGGAAAAAAAATACTTGCATTCTCACGATTATTGTGATAGAATTCATCTGCTTATAATAGCAAACCAAAAAGAGGTGACAGAAATGAAGGAAGGAATCCATCCCAACTACGAAAAGGTGAGCATCCGTTGTGCTTGCGGCGAAGTTATTGAAACTGCGTCCACAAAGCAAAACATGCGTGTTGACATTTGCTCCAAATGCCATCCGTTCTTTACGGGCAAACAAAAGCTTATAGATACGGGCGGACGAGTTGACCGATTCAAAAAACGCTTCAACATCCAGTCGAACGAAAACGAAACGGAATAACAAAAAACGGACGGTGCACTGCACCGTCTGATTTTTTATCCATTTTCACTTTATGAAAGCTGTGAAAAACCTCTTGCAAATGTTCCGAGTATGGTATACTATCTCATTAAAAGGAGCTGTTTAGATGAAATGTGTCAGTATTAAGGAGATTTCTGAAAAATGGCAAATATCAGCAAGGCGAGTTAATGTGCTTTGCAATCAGAATCGGATATCGGGCGCATATAAAATAGGCGATATTTGGGCAATACCTGAAAATGCCGTCAAGCCTTCAGACCCACGTATCCGGAAGAACAAGACGAAAAAAAACGTTTCCTTCGAAGATGGACTGCGATTGGTTACCGGTACTTTTGCTGTTGAAGGTTATACGCTCAGTGAAGAAACAAAAATAAATCTGGAATTATTGGCAAACGGCAAAAAATCAGCAGATTCGATAATTAAGGAGATAATAGCTGAGTATTCTACAAAGCAGGTGTAAATATGAGCGAATTCTCTAAATATGAAACAATCGTTGAGATTGGATCGATGTATTGTTATCCCGGGACAAATGTGTTAAGAAATAAGCTCAAGATAAAAGACGCAGGCATTCTTAAAGAAGCGGTATTGAAGATCGTCGCCACTCGCCAGTTTGAGCTGTATCAGATGCCCGTGCCCGGAAGATTTACGAAGAATCATTTGCTTAATATTCATAAGGCTCTGTTTGGCGATGTCTTTTATTTTGCCGGCAAAATAAGACAGGAGCAAATAAGCAAAGGCAACACGATGTTTTATCCGCCTCAAGTGATTGAAAACGAGCTTGACAAATTGTTCGCACAAATAAAAACTTTTGTTGACAGTCATACCAAGAAAAAAGATGTAATTTTTAAAAACTTGGCATTGTTTATGGCTGAGCTTAATGCTATTCACCCCTTCCGAGAGGGAAACGGGCGAGCGATTCGAGAGTTTATCCGTCTATTAGGCTTGAATTATGATTTTGTGCTTAATTGGGGGAATACGGACGAAGACATAATCTTAGAAGCAAGTATCCGGTCTGTGGATGATGATACGGCTCTGATTGATGTTCTTGAACAGCGCAGCGAATAGATCTTTCAAATCTCTGCCAGAACACAGGTTTCTAAAATCCACGGGACGGAAAACCCGTCCCCTCGAAAGAGGCTTAGTTCATGGAATACAAAACTGTTGCCCATGAGGCGCAGGACGAATTTGTTGAAAAACGCTCTCGTTTTATTGGGTACATCAAACCTGTAACAACGCAGGAACAGGCAACCGAATTCATTGCAGAGATTAAAACGAAACATTGGGACGCAGCGCACAATGTCTCCGCCTATGTGCTACGGGGGGGCGGCATTCAGCGCTATTCGGATGACGGCGAGCCCCAGGGAACCGCCGGTATACCGACGCTTGATGTGCTGCTTAAAGAAGAGCTGACGGACTGCGCTGTTGTTGTCACCCGATACTTCGGTGGCACAAAGCTTGGTGCGGGCGGGTTGGTGCGCGCCTATACACGCGCGGCAAAAGTCGCCGTGGATGCGGGCAAGGTTATTACCATGACGCTGTTTGCCAAACTGAAGGTCGAATGTGACTATAGTTTTTACGGCAAACTTGCAGCCTTTGTACCGGAATCCGATGGCGTAATAGAAGATACCCTGTTTGCGGATGATGTCACCGTCCTCTTCCGAGTACCGAATGCCGAGCTTGAAACATTTCGTGCTAAACTTGCTGATTTGAGCTTTGGACAGTTCGAAAGTACCAAAACAGGCGGAATATTCGATAGAACAAATAAAAACTAAATATTCTCTGTAAAAATAAAGGGGTTTGTCTTCAAAATGCGTATAATAAGTTTTGGAGGCACTTTTGCTTTCAAAAAGGAGGAAGACGCATGGAACAATCAATCAGAGAACAAATTTGGGAACTTGAAAAGCAAACCTTGTCCTCACGTGCGACGTTTTCCGAACACAGCGAAGGCCGTCAATTTCCGCAAGAAGAATGCTTTGTGCGCACCGCTTTTCAGCGGGACAGAGACCGCATCACACACTGCAATTCGTTCCGACGCTTAAAACATAAAACGCAAGTCTTTCTTTCGCCGGAAGGGGACCACTACCGCACGCGCCTTACCCATACGCTGGAAGTTTCACAAATCGACCGAACTATCGCGAAAGCTTTACGTCTCAATGAAGATTTGACCGAAGCGATTGCGCTCGGGCACGATTTGGGGCACACGCCTTTCGGCCATGCGGGCGAAAGAGCACTGGACGAAGTTTTTCCACCCGGCTTCAAGCACTATGAGCAAAGCTTGAGAGTTGTCGATTTGTTGGAAAAAGACGGCAAAGGGCTCAACTTGACGTTTGAGGTCAGGAATGGCATTGAACGCCACACCGGCGGTGAACAAGCGAAGACGCTCGAAGGGCGAATTGTCAGACTTTCCGACAAAATAGCGTATATCAATCACGATATCGATGACGCCATCAGCGCCGGCGTACTCACGGAAGAAGCCATACCGCAGAGCCTCCGCCAAGCCTTGGGGTGGGACAAATCGCAGCGAATAAGTTCCCTTGTGATTTCGGCAATCCAAAACAGCCAAGACGATATAAACCTCGGCGAAGATGTTCGCCATGCTTTCGACGAACTTCACACGTTTATGTTCGAAAGAGTTTACACGAACCCGAAATGTAAGGGCGAGGAAGGCAAGGCCAGGTCCCTTGTCCAATATCTATATGAACATTACGTCAAAAACCCGGATCAATTGTCCGGCGAATTTGAAAAGATTGCTCTAGCGGAAGGCGTAGAGCGGGCCGCCTGTGATTATATTGCCGGCATGACAGACCGATACGCCGTCAAGGTTTTCAACGAGCTGTTTGTACCAAAGTTTTGGGACTTTAACATACCACTTTAAAGATAACGTTTTAAAAATGACGGCACGGCTGTTGCAAGTAAAAAAGATGAAAGGGGATGGACGGTTTGGCAATCAGTGAGGAGTTCTTACAGGAACTTCGCGAAAGAATAGACATCGAAACCGTTATATCGCCTTATGTCAACTTGCGCCGCCGCGGCAGGCTCATGACGGGGCTGTGCCCCTTTCACAACGAAAAAACACCTTCCTTCACCGTTTACACCGACAGCCAGTCATTCTATTGCTTCGGTTGCGGCGTCGGGGGCGAAATTATTACCTTTATACGTCGTATTGAAAACCTCGATTTTGTCGAAGCCGTAAAAACCCTCGCACAACAAGCGGGGATGCAAATGCCGGAAGATGGCTACGATGACTCCCTTGCCAAGCAACGCGCTAAAATTTTAGCTGCCAATCGCGAGGCGGCAAAGTTTTTTAACGAAACGCTCATGGGTCCCAAAGGAAAGGTTGCGGCCAAGTATCTTGCTGACCGAGGGGTAACCCCGGCCATTATTACACGGTTCGGTCTGGGCTGTGCCCCCGATATGTGGGACGGTCTTCTCAACCATATGCGTCAAAAAGGCTACTCCGCACAGGATTTAGTAGAAGCAAATCTTGCTAATAAAAGCACGAAAGAAGATAGAACCAATATTTTTGATAATTTTAGAAATCGCTTGATGATCCCGATTATTGACCTGCGCGGCAATGTAATCGCTTTTGGCGGACGCGTGCTGGATGATTCAAAACCAAAATATGTCAACACATCGGACACTTTTGTTTACAAAAAAAGTCAGGCTGTTTTCGCTTTAAATTTCGCTAAAAACGGCAATAATGGCAAACTGATTTTAGCAGAGGGCTATATGGATGTGATTGCCATGCACCAAGCGGGCTTCACCAATGCGATTGCTTGCCTTGGTACGGCGCTTACGTCAGAGCAGGCACAACTGATTTCCCGCTACGCTTCGGAGGTTGTTTTGGCCTACGATTCCGATGCTGCGGGGCAGGAAGCAACCAAAAAGAGCATCACCGTCTTAAACCGTACAGGGATAAAAATTCGTGTGCTGTCCCTGAGCGGTGGCAAGGACCCGGATGAAATACTCAAAAAACAAGGCGGCAGGGCCCGTTTTCAGAACCTGTTAGACGGTGCCGCGAATGATATTGAATACAAGCTCCTGCGTGAGCGGGAAAAGTTTGACACCGCCACTCCGGACGGTAAGCTCAACTTCCTCAAAGCAGTTGTTCCGGTTATCGCTCGACTGCAAGGCGCGATTGAGCGCGACATCTATGCGTCGTCCTTGGCTCAGGAGCTTTCTGTTGATAAAGAAGCGATCATGTTGCAGGTCAAGGAACACGACAAAAAGATGGGCAGAGTTTGGGATAAAGAACGCTTCAAAGCCGCAAAGCGGGAGCTCATGGGTTACGGCGATAAGATTAATCTTCAAAAAGGCGGGAAGACAAGGGCCACCAAAGCGGAAGAGGTGCTTATTACCTCACTTTTGAACAATCCGGATTTTTATAAAAAGCTAAGCGAAAAGATCGGCCCGGACGATTTTTTGACAGATTTCAACAAAAGACTTTATGAATTAATTTGTACAAGGCTTCGTGATGGCAAGTGCATAGAACTTACTTTGCTTTCCGGTAGTTTTACGGCAGAGGAAATGAGTAAAATAACGGCTTTGTATGTCAAGGGTTCGGAAATTTCAAACACCCTTGAGGAGTGTGAAGACTGCATAGCGGTTCTTGCGGAAGAAAGGGACAGCCTCAACGTAGTAAATCCTGCGGAACTCAGCGATGAGGAGTTTTCAAAACTGTTTCAAAAGAAAGACCAATAATCAACATCAGAAAAATATAGGTATTGTAAGAAGGAGAAGAGATGGATAGTATGGAAAGAAAATCAGCAGTAAAAGCACTCATAGACAAGGGCAAGCTAGCCGGTAAGCTAACCGCACAGGAGATTGACGCAGTTTTTGTGGAAATGGATTATGATGTAGAGGAACTCGATAAACTTTACGACATAATCGAAGCGCAAAACATTGAAATTCTGGGTGATTTCGGTGATGGGTTGGTTGACGGCGCCACACTGGAATTGGATATTCCAAAAGCACCCGACACAAGCGGTGCGGAAAAAAATGCGGCCATGGATGACCCCGTAAAGGTATATCTAAAAGAAATTGGCAATGTACAGCTGTTGACCGCCGAGGAAGAAATTGCACTGGCACAGAGAATAGTCGAGGGCGACTTCTACGCTAAACAACAGCTTGCCGCAGCAAATCTCAGGCTGGTTGTCAGTATTGCAAAACGTTACGTGGGTAGAGGGATGCAGTTTTTGGATTTGATTCAGGAAGGCAACCTGGGCCTGATAAAAGCAGTGGACAAGTTTGACTATACAAAAGGATTTAAGTTTTCCACCTATGCCACGTGGTGGATACGCCAGGCTATCACAAGGGCAATAGCCGACCAGGCACGCACCATACGCATCCCTGTGCACATGGTCGAAACCATCAACAAAGTTAAAAAGACAAACAGCCAGTTGCTTCATTTGAACGGCAGGGACCCGACCGCGGAAGAAATAGCGGAAGTGCTGGATATGACAGCGGACAAAGTACGTGAAATTCTGCGCGTTGCACAAGAACCGGTTTCACTTGAAACGCCTATCGGCGAAGAAGAAGACAGCCATTTAGGCGACTTTATCCCCGACGATGACGCCCCCGCACCGGCAGATGCGGCCTCCATGCTTCTGCTGAAAGAGCAAATCAGTGATGTGCTCAAAACCCTGACACCTCGGGAAGAAAAGGTTTTGGCGCTTCGCTTCGGTTTAGCGGACGGTCAGTCGCATACGCTCGAAGAGGTGGGGAAAGAATTTAGTGTTACCCGCGAGCGCATCCGGCAAATAGAGGCAAAGGCCCTTCGTAAACTTCGTCACCCGAGCAGAAGTAAAAGACTCCGGGATTTCCTGGATTAATACATGCGCGCATGCGGTACAGCCCCGGGAGGACTTAGATGAAACTAGATACCAATACCCTGGCGATTGCATTAAGTGTTTTTACTTTTATGCAAGTCGTCATCATATTTTCACAAAACCGCAAAGACAGGAGCAACGAAGCGCCCTTCTGGTTGGCGCTCGGCGGAGCATGCGCAGCTTTCGGATTTGGGCTGTTCGCATTGCGGCAATTAGCTTCTCCGTTGAGAGAAATAGTCATTATTTTAAACAACTCTTTTTTGATTACTGCGATGGTGCTTGTTTATGTCGGTGTCAGAAAGCTTCAGGGACTGCAAGCGAGCGGCAAACCGCTTGTTGCGTTCCTGCTGGTTTTTTATCCGATGACCATATATTTTACCTTGCCCGGGTCTGACATTTACGCTGCGCGTCGCATATTGCTTTTCGCGGGTGTTGCCATTCTGTCTTTCACGACGGTCAGAACACTCGTTAAGCATAAACGGACATGGTCGCACACCTGGCAAATGCTTGTTAGTATTGCTTTCCTCCTATTCGGCTTTTTCGCCGTTGCCGGCCTTGTCGGTACGGTTGTGGTTCCTCAAATTAGGGAAGCGGATGCCGATTCGATGTTACAAGGCGCTATGTTTGTCGGCATTTTTATGGCCAGTAACGTTTGGACATTCGGATTCTTAAGCATGAACAGCCGCCGTCTAAGCGAAGAATCACGCAGTGCCAAAGAACGCTTTGAGTCAGTCTTTAACACCAGCCCAGACGGCGTTTTTATTGCAAGCCTTGAAGGAGCAAAAATTTGGCAAATCAATGAAAGCTTCACGAAATTAACCGGCATTGCGCAAGAGCGAGCGAACGGCAAAACAACGCTCGAAGTCGGGATTTATGAGGACCCTCTTGTTCACAACAGTATTATCAATGAACTCAGGCAAAATGGTGTTTGCAAGAACAAAGAGGCAAGAATAAGAACCGGAGAAGGGGGAAACCGGACTGTTCTGATTTCCGCAAAGCGGATTTCTTTGGACGGGGTTGCTCATTACACCTGTGTTATGCGTGACATAAGTGACCGGAAAACTGCGGAGCAAATGCTTGTGAAGTCGGAGGAAAAGTATCGTCTTCTGTTTGAAAATACCGTTGAAGTGGTTTATGTGTCGCAGTTCGGCAGAGTGAAGCTGCACAATCGAAACATTCAACAAGTGACGGGCTATTCGCATGAAGAGATTATGGCGATGCCGGTGATTGATCTTGTGCATCCCGACGATAAGGATGCTGTAACAGAACATCATTTGACTGCTTTTAAGCAGGGTTCCATGGCCGATAGCCATGAATTCAGGGTTATCATCAAAGACGGGTCTGTCAGATGGGTTGAAATGAAATCTGTCATTATTGAATGGGAAGACAAGCCGGCAACGCTTAACTTTTTAACGGATATTACCGAGCGTAAGAAAGCTGTCAGCGACCTTCGGGAGAGCGAGGAAAAATACAGGCTTATCACCGAATTCGCTTCCGATGTTATCTGGGTGCTCAATTTGTCGAAAAACGAATATTCTTACATCAGCCCCTCAGTTTACAATTTAAGGGGCTATACGTCGGATGAAGCAAAGGCGCTCGGCGTTGTCAAAGCGTTTACGCCCGATTCCATGCAGCTCGTGCGTTATTCTGTTGTGGATAATCTGAAAAAATTCAAAGCGAACCCCTGGAAAGACAATCATTATATGAACGAGTTTCAGCAGGTCTGTAAGGATGGCAGTATCGTTTGGGTTGAAGAATCGACAAGGTACCGCTACAATGCCGAGGGAGAAATTGAAGTCGTCGGTGTAACGCGGAATATTGAAGAACGCAAAAAGACGGAATCCGAAATTTTATATTTAAGTTATCATGACCAACTTACGGGTCTTAAAAACAGGCGCTTTTTTGACGAGATTATTAAAGAGTTGGAAGACAAAAAATGTGTGCCGCTGACCCTAATTATGGCAGACGTCAACGGGTTAAAGTTAACCAACGATGCTTTTGGTCACAAGGCGGGTGATCTGATTTTGATCAAGGTAGCGGAAATTCTGGATCGTCACTGCCGCGACTCTGATTACAGTGCCAGAATCGGCGGGGACGAGTTCGTCCTGCTCTTGCCGAATACCGACGCCGCAAAAGCGGAGGCGGTGGTCAAACAGATCAATAAATCTGTAGCAGAGGAGAGAGAGAAGAATGAAATTATCTCGATCTCCATCGGCTTTGCGGTACAGAACAAACCGACCGAAGACATCAACGATATTTTTAAAAAGGCCGAGGACGATATGTATCGCCACAAGCTTGCCGAAAGTTCGAGTATTCGGAGTAAAACAATCAGCCTTATTATGAACACGCTTTACGAAAAGAACGGCAGAGAGATGCTTCATTCCAATCGAGTGGGCGAACTTTGTAAAGTTATAGCAGAAGCAATCGGTCTTGACTCAAATGCAGTCAGCCAACTCAGGCTCGCGGGCCTTATGCACGATATAGGTAAAATCGGCATTGCGGAAGCGATACTCAATAAACCATCTAAACTAAAGAAGGATGAATGGACGGAGATCAAGCGCCATACCGAAATCGGTTACCGGATACTCAGCTCCGTCAACGAGTTTTCGGAAATTGCGGATTATGTCCTTGAGCATCACGAACGGTGGGACGGCGAGGGTTATCCGCAAAGGCTTAAAGGCGAGGACATATCTCTGCAGGCGAGAATTATTACGTTGGCGGACGCTTATGATGCCATCACATCCGACAGGCCTTACCACGGCGCCTTGACAGCAGAAGAAGCGGCGGCGGAAATCCAACGTTGTGCCGGTACACAGTTCGATCCACGGATTGCCAAGGTCTTTCTTGAAGAGGTATTGTGCAAAAAGTGGAAGAAATAAACTCAAATAAAGCATGACGAAGCAAGCAAAGACCATTTTTTACCTAAAAACCACCCTACTTGTTACGAAATTCGCATCATTATACGATGTATCATAAAAAAATACAGATATTGTCAAAAACAGTTAAAAAACTATTGACAATATCTGTATTACTCTATATACTGTTATACTGCTACATTAAGATGGCGTGATATGTCGCAACAACATATCCCAACAAAAACAGTATATCATGTGTTGCACAAAAATCAAGGGTTTAAAACTATTTTTCTTAACCTTTTTTCGGTGTTTAAATTGCGCGGCACCTGTCCCTTTGAGCGTAAAATTAAAGAACGGAGTGGAAAGGCCTATGCTAAATGTTGTTCCCGTCAAGCGCGGCAACCGCGAGCGTATGAGTTTTGGCAAAATCAATGAAGTGATGGAAATGCCTAACTTGATTGAAATCCAAAAGGATTCCTACAAATGGTTTCTGGAAGTCGGTCTCAAGGATGTTTTCAGAGAAATTGCGGAGATTACGGATTATTCAGGCAACTGGTTGCTCAGTTTTGTGGATTACAGAATCGAAGATAAGCCCAAATATTCCGTGCGTGAGTGCAAAGAGCGCGACGCCACCTATGCGGCACCGATGCGTGTTACGGTGCGCTTAATAAACAAAGCAACCGGCGCCATCAAGGAGTCGGAAGTTTTTATGGGCGACTTCCCGATTATGACCGAAAGCGGTACATTTGTTATAAATGGCGCGGAACGTGTTATCGTTTCCCAACTGGTCCGCTCACCGGGCGTATATTTCGATATGACGCATGACAAAACCGGTACGGAACTGTATTCGAGCACGATTAACCCCAACAGAGGTGCCTGGCTTGAATATGAAACGGATCCAAACAGTATTTTTTATGTCAGAATCGATAAAAACCGCAAGATATTTATAACCACCTTTATCCGAGCTTTAGGGGTTGGTACCACTGAAGAAATTCAAGAGCTTTTCGGCGATGACGACAGAATTAATGCCACGCTTGAAAAAGACGAGACCCGCAACGCAGAAGAAGCGATTATGGAAGTATTCAAAAAGCTTCGTCAAGGTGAACCGGTCACGCTAGAGGCTGCGCAAACTAATTTAGACACGTTATTCTTTGACCCACACCGTTATGATATTTCCAGAGTTGGTCGTTACAAATACAACAAAAAACTATGCATTTCCGCACGTCTTGCGGGCTGCACGCTTGCTGAGCCGATTGCCAGTTTAGTTACAGGCGAAGTTCTTAGCGAAGTCGGCGACGTTATCACAAAAGCAAAGGCGTATGAAATTGAACAGGCAGGCGTTAAAAAAGCGGTTGTTCTGGTTAATGAACGTCGCATCAACATCGTATCAAACCAAATGGTTGATATTGCGGAGTATGTTTCGGAAATCAGCCATGAGGAATTGCTCGACATCGGCATTAACGAAAAAGTTTGCTTTACCGTTTTAATGGATATCCTTGAAAAATGTGACAGCAAGGAATCACTTCTTGAAGAATTGAAATTGCGTTGCGATGACCTTATTCCGAAACATATTACTGTAGAAGATATTTTGGCATCCATCAACTATGTCAACTGCATTGCCCACCATGTCGGTACCATTGATGATATCGATCACTTGGGTAATCGCCGCATTCGCTCAGTCGGTGAGTTGTTGCAAAACCAGTTCCGTATCGGCTTAGCCCGTATGGAAAGAGTTGTTCGCGAAAGAATGACGATTCAAGCGCAGGAAGACGAGGACAAAATCACGCCTCAATCGCTTATCAACATTCGTCCCGTACTCATGGCAATCAAAGAGTTCTTTGGCTCGTCACCCCTGTCACAGTTTATGGACCAGACAAATCCGCTTGCCGAGCTGACGCATAAACGCCGTCTTTCGGCCCTCGGCCCCGGCGGTCTTTCAAGAGACAGAGCCGGCTTTGAGGTGCGAGACGTTCATTACAGCCATTATGGACGCATGTGCCCCATAGAAACGCCGGAAGGTCCCAATATAGGCCTTATATCCTATCTGGCGACATTCGCTCGTATTAACGAATATGGATTCATCGAAACTCCGTTCCGCAAGGTTGACAAAGCCACGGGCATTGTTTTAGACGAAATACTTTATATGACTGCCGACTTTGAAGATGATTACATCGTCGCGCAGGCCAATGAACCGCTTGATAAAGATGGCAGATTCAGTAACCCCAAGGTGAATGCCCGTTACCGTGACGAGTTCCTTGAGGTCGAATCCGAAAAAGCCGACTACATGGACGTTTCGCCCAAGATGGTCGTATCCGTCGCAACGGCAATGATTCCCTTCCTCGAAAATGATGACGCGAACAGAGCCCTGATGGGTTCCAACATGCAAAGGCAGGCCGTACCACTGCTCGAGACAGAAGCACCTCTTGTCGGTACCGGCATGGAATACAAAGCAGCGATCGACTCCGGTGTTACGGTTATCGCAAAAAATGCGGGTATCGTTTCACATCTCAGCGCCGATAACATTGAAATAGTGACAGATTCGGGCGAGACAGATTCTTATGAAGTCATTAAATTTATGCGCTCAAACCAGGGCACTTGTGTCAATCAAATACCGATTGTCAAAGTCGGTGATCGTATTGAAGCCCGGCAGGTAATCGCAGACGGTCCCGCAACTGACCATGGTGAAATCAGTCTGGGCAAAAATGCCCTGATTGGCTTTATGACATGGGAAGGGTATAACTACGAAGATGCTATTTTAATTAACGAAAGAATGGTACGCGAAGATACCTATACATCGATACATATCGAAGAGTATGAGGTTGAAGCGCGAGACACCAAGCTCGGCCCGGAGGATATCACACGAGATATCCCCAACGTCGGTGATGATGCGCTGAAGGATTTGGACGACAGAGGAATCATCCGCATTGGTGCGGAGGTCCATTCCGGCGACATCCTTGTCGGCAAGGTAACGCCAAAGGGCGAAACCGAGCTGACAGCAGAGGAACGTCTGCTCCGTGCGATTTTTGGCGAAAAAGCCAAAGAAGTAAGAGATACATCTTTAAGAGTCCCTCACGGAGAATACGGCATAGTCGTTAACGTTGAGGTATTTACGCGTGAAAACAGCGACGAGCTGTCGCCCGGTGTTAATAAAGTAGTTCGCTGCTACGTTGCTCAAAAACGCAAAATTTCCGTGGGCGATAAAATGGCAGGCCGCCATGGTAATAAAGGCGTTGTTTCAAGGATACTGCCGCAAGAAGATATGCCTTTCCTACCCGACGGTACACCGCTCGACATCGTGCTAAATCCCTTGGGCGTGCCTTCTCGTATGAATATCGGGCAGGTGCTCGAAGTGAACCTTGGCTTTGCGGCAAGGCATTTGGGCATTCATGTTATGACCCCTGTATTTGACGGTGCGCACGAAGACGATATACGTGCGGCGCTCAACGAAGCAGCGCTTAAAACAGGCGCTAATCTGCCCATTTCCGAAGACGGAAAATCCGTATTGTACGATGGCAGAACCGGTCAAAAGTTTGACAACACCATCACCGTTGGTGTTATGTACTTCTTAAAGCTGCTGCATTTGGTCGATGATAAAATTCATGCGCGTTCTACCGGCCCTTACTCCCTTGTGACCCAGCAACCGCTCGGCGGCAAGGCACAGTTCGGTGGCCAGCGCTTCGGCGAGATGGAAGTGTGGGCTTTGGAGGCATACGGCGCGGCCTATACCCTCCAGGAAATACTGACCGTTAAGTCGGACGACGTTGTCGGCAGAGTCAAAACATACGAGGCTATTGTCAAAGGCAAAAATGTTCCGAAACCGGGTATCCCCGAATCCTTCAAAGTGCTTATCAAAGAACTGCAGTCACTTGCTCTTGATGTGAAGGTGCTTGATAAAGATGATATGGAAATAGATTTGAAGCAAACCTTCGAAAATGATGAGATCAGTCCTACTCCGGTGGACGAAAGCGCATTTCAAGATTTTACTGATGCCGAGCAAGCGGAGCGCTTCAAAGTGCAAAAAGAGTTAAACGAAGAAGCCGAATTGCAGGACGAAGACGAAGATATGGACGAAGATCCGGATATTGAAGAAGACGATGACGAAATAATTGAAGACGATTCGGATATCGAAGATGTTTCCGATGATGAAGAAGAACCCGATCTCGAAGAATCGGCAGATGAAAGCTGACAATGTCAACAAGCAGGACTGTCAGATACCGTTCTTGATTAAACAGATTCGGCAAAATATTCGAAAAGGGGCAGTAACTTAATGGAAAATAATGTATTTGAATCGATAAAAATAGGACTCGCTTCTCCCGAGCAAATCATCAATTGGTCAAGCGGCGAAGTGAAAAAACCCGAAACGATCAACTATCGCACGTTGAAGCCCGAAAAGGATGGGCTTTTCTGCGAAAAGATTTTCGGCCCAACAAAAGACTGGGAATGCCATTGCGGTAAATATAAAAGGATCCGCTATAAAGGCAAGATTTGCGAGCGCTGTGGTGTTGAAATCACAAGGTCAAAGGTTCGCCGCGAGCGCATGGGGCACATTGAGCTTGCCGCTCCGGTGTCACATATTTGGTATTTCAAAGGTATCCCCTCGCGCATGGGACTCATTCTTGATATGTCACCGCGTGTTTTAGAAAAAATTCTGTATTTCGCAATGCACATTGTTATTGATCCGGGCGATACACCGCTTGAAAAATACCAAGCGTTGGATGAAAAAGATTATGAGAGAGCCCGTGAGTATTATGAAGATTCTTTTAAAGCAGGTATGGGCGCACAAGCTGTAAAAGAACTGCTTGCTGAAATTGATTTGGATGAGCTTTCCATCAGACTGCGTGAAGAACTGAATGAGGCAACCGGCCAAAAGAAAATTAAGCTGCTAAAGCGCCTTGAGGTGGCAGAAGCATTCCGCCTTTCCGGCAACCGTCCGGAATGGATGATACTGGATGTCATACCTGTTATCCCGCCGGAAATTCGTCCGATGGTTCAGCTTGACGGCGGTCGTTTTGCGACTTCCGACCTAAACGATTTATACCGCAGAGTCATTAACAGAAACAACCGCCTGAAAAAGCTCCTTGAACTCGGTGCGCCTGATATTATCATCAGAAATGAAAAAAGAATGCTTCAGGAATCGGTTGATGCTTTAATAGACAATGGCCGTAGAGGCCGTCCGGTTACGGGCCCCAGCAACAGAGCCCTCAAATCACTTTCCGATATGCTCAAGGGCAAGCAAGGCCGCTTCAGGCAGAACCTGCTTGGCAAGCGCGTCGACTATTCCGGGCGTTCCGTTATCGTCGTCGGACCGGAACTTAAGCTGTACCAGTGCGGGTTACCCAAAGAGATGGCTCTTGAACTTTTTAAACCCTTCGTCATGAAAAGACTCGTCGAAACCGAGGTTGCCGGCAATGTAAAATCTGCCCGCAAAATGGTGGAGCGTTCACGGCCACAGGTTTGGGATGCGCTCGAAGTCGTTATCAAAGATCATCCCGTTATGCTTAACCGCGCGCCGACGCTGCATAGACTCGGCATACAAGCGTTTGAACCGGTACTTATCGAAGGCAGGGCTATCAAACTGCATCCACTCGTTTGTACGGCTTTTAATGCGGACTTTGATGGTGACCAGATGGCTGTCCATGTACCCCTTTCTGCGGAAGCCCAGGCAGAAGCACGTTTTCTGATGCTTGCCTCCAACAACCTTCTTAAACCTTCAGACGGGCGCCCCGTAGTGGTTCCCACACAAGATATGGTTTTGGGTTCCTATTATCTTACCCTTACAAAACCGGGCGAACCGGGTGAAGGTAAAGTATTTAGGGATGTTAACGAAGCTGCCATGGCTTATGAAGAAGGCGACATTGGACTGCATTCCCAAATAAAAGTTCGTATGAGCAAAGTCGTTAACGGTAAAATAGTCAGCAAACTCATTGACACCACACACGGCAAGATCACCTTTAATGAGCCGATTCCTCAAGATTTGGGCTTTGTTGACCGTGAAGATCCGGACAATATCTTTGCTCTTGAAGTCGATTTCCTTGTCAACAAGAAAAAACTTGGCGAGATTGTGGCCAAATGCATCAGCAAACACGGTACTGCCTTAACTGCTGATGTGCTGGATAAAATTAAAGATCAAGGCTTTAAGTACTCAACCCGTAGCGGCATAACCGCGGCAGTCTGCGACGCCACTATACCGGAGAAAAAGCCGGAACTGCTCGCCGCCGCAGAACTGAAAATAGACAAAATCAACGCCAACTATGCGCGTGGCCTGATTGCGGACGAAGAACGCCGCGAGAGTGTTATCAAAACTTGGGATGAGTGCTCTAAGCAAGTTGCGGACGAAATAAAAATTAACTTCGACCCCTACAACCCGATCAACATGATGCTTGACTCAGGTGCCCGTGGTAACGAAAGCCAGTTGAGACAGTTAGCCGGTATGCGTGGACTTATTGCGAATACCGCAGGGCAAACAATCGAAATTCCTATTCGTGCAAACTACCGCGAAGGACTCAACGTCCTTGAATATTTCCTCTCCTCACGTGGTGCACGTAAAGGCCTTGCAGATACGGCTTTGCGTACAGCCGACTCCGGCTACCTGACCCGGCGTTTGGTGGACGTTTCTCAGGATGTCATTATAAATGAAGAGGATTGCGGTTGCACCGAGGGTATGGATGTCTATGACATTTTCGATGGCAACAGGCGTATCGTGCGTCTCACAGAGCGTTTGACCGGTCGTTATCTCCTCAATGATTTAGTCCATGAGGATACGGGCGAACTGATCCAAAGCAAAGACGAAATGATGAACGAAGCCAATGCCGAAAAGGTTGCCGACTACGTTATTGCAAAACATGACCAAGCGGTCGAAAAAGGCGAAGTTGATAAAGATAGCCTTTCAAGAATAATGATTCGTTCACTTCTCACCTGTGTCGCAAAACACGGTGTATGTATTAAATGCTACGGCTCCAACCTTGCCACGGGCGACCCCGTCACCGTGGGCGAAGCGGTTGGAATTATCGCTGCTCAGTCAATCGGCGAGCCCGGCACACAGCTTACGATGAGAACATTCCAGACCGGCGGCACGAAAGATCAATCCGACATCACGGAAGGTTTGCCCAGAATCGAAGAGCTCTTTGAAGCAAGAAAGCCAAAAACACTCGCTATTATGAGTGAAATCTCCGGCGATGTTGAATTCCGTACAATCAAGAACAGTAAGCATGTTGTCGTAACCGATCGTGAGGATGCACAAGAGAAGGCTTATTTGATTCCTTACGGATTCCGTACCAGGGTTACAGAAGGTCAATTCATTGAAAAAGGCGACAACATTACCGACGGTGCGCGGAATCCGCACGATATACTCGCAATTTTAGGCGTTGACCATGTTCACGATTACCTTATCCGTGAAGTTCAGCGCACATACAGGATGCAGGGTGTTGATATCAACGACAAGCACATCGAGGTTATTGTTCGCCAGATGATGAAGAAAATCAAGATTGTGGATGCCGGAGATACCGTTCTTTTACCCGGAGCAGTTGTTGAAAAAGGTGAACTTTTGGCCGAAAATACGGCAGGCACAGCGTTTGCCAAGTCAGAGGGACAAGAGTTTAAAGAAGCGACATGCGAGCCCGTTCTAATGGGTATTACAAAGGCTTCGCTTGCTACGGACTCCTTCCTTTCGGCAGCCTCCTTCCAGGAGACGACACGTGTTCTGACGGATGCCGCTATAAAAGGCAAAAGTGACCCGCTGCGTGGCTTGAAAGAAAATGTTATCATCGGCAAACTATTGCCTTCCGGTACCGGAATGAAGTGTTACCGCGATGTTTTAGTGTATAAAGCTGCCAAGGCTGTAGGCGAAGACGGCGAAGACAGTGTTATATCGTACGATGAACTTCTGTAAAATGTTGACAAACAGGTTTATGTTGTGTTAATATATCATGTCGTTCCGGTTCAACAGTATTTTATGCAGATTGCTTTTTGCGCTACTTGCGGTTTATAAAAACAAAAACCGCAAGTGCGCATGAACGATAAATATTTGAGAAAGGAGATGTATTGTTTGCCAACCTTTAATCAACTTGTTCGTCACGGCAGGGAAAAAATTGAGAAAAAAGCAAAGTCACCCGCATTATTAAAGGGACTGAATTCTAAGAAAAACATCATGACTGACAAAGATTCGCCCCAAAAACGCGGTGTGTGCACAGCGGTAAAAACGGCAACACCAAAAAAACCAAACTCTGCGCTCAGAAAGATTGCAAGAGTGCGGTTGACCAACGGTCTTGAGGTTACAGCCTATATTCCCGGCGTCGGTCACAATCTTCAAGAGCACTCCGTGGTCATGATCCGCGGCGGTCGTATCAAGGACCTTCCCGGTGTCCGTTACCACATCATTCGTGGCACACTTGACACACAAGGTGTCAGCGGCAGAATGCAGTCGCGCTCCAAGTATGGCGCGAAACGCCCGAAGGCCGTGAAAAAGTAACCCAACGCGTTGGGACAAATCGACAGAATCTTCTTGCAGGCTAGAAAGCAAAGCTTTTTACTCAATGTGAGAGTGTATGATAGATACGCCTCACCATTGGCGCCACGGGAATTTTGTCACTCGAGTACCTATGATATCATCATTATGAAGGAGGGAAGCGAAGTGCCAAGAAGAGGCCAAATAGCAAAACGTGATGTTTTGCCTGATCCACTGTACAATTCAAAACTCGTTACACGCCTAATTAACAGCATTATGTATGACGGCAAAAGAGGGATAGCCCAAAGAATAGTGTACGATGCTTTTGACATTATCAGAGAAAAAACAACCAAGGATCCTCTTGAGGTTTTTGAAGCTTCAATGGAAAATGTAATGCCCATGCTGGAAGTAAAGGCTCGCCGTGTCGGCGGCGCTACTTATCAAGTGCCCATCGAAGTCCGCCCCGAAAGACGGCAGACACTCGGTTTGCGTTGGATAACAACTTACAGCCGCAATCGTTCTGAAAGAACAATGAAAGAACGTCTTGCAAACGAAATTATGGACGCTGTCAACGGGACAGGTTCGGCATACAAAAAGCGCGAAGATACCCACAAGATGGCGGAAGCCAACAAGGCTTTCTCGCATTTCAGATGGTAATCGTGTTTAGCAAAACAAACAAGACTAATTTATTTAGTAGGACAAAACGGAGGTTCATATGCCAAGGCAAGTAACATTAGAAAAAACCAGAAACATTGGAATAATGGCACACATAGACGCCGGGAAAACCACAACGTCCGAGCGTATACTCTTCTATACCGGAATTACGCATAAACTCGGCGAAGTGCATAACGGCGCCGCCACAATGGACTGGATGGAGCAGGAGCAGGAGAGGGGAATAACCATCACCTCTGCGGCTACTACTTGCTTTTGGAAAGAGCACCGCATTAACATCATCGACACTCCGGGGCATGTCGATTTCACGGTTGAAGTGGAACGATCGCTGCGTGTGCTTGACGGCGCTGTTACCGTATTGTGTGCCAAGGGCGGTGTAGAGCCCCAGTCCGAAACCGTATGGAGACAAGCGGACAAATACAAGGTTCCCCGGATGGCATACGTTAATAAAATGGATATCACCGGAGCGGACTTTTATAATGTCGTGAGCATGTTGAGAGATCGTCTCAAATGCAATGCGGTTCCTATTCAACTACCCATAGGCTCCGAGGCTGAATTTAAGGGCATTATTGACCTTGTTGAGATGAATGCGATTTTTTATAGTGACTAAAAAGGGCTTGAAACCACCATTGAGGAAATCCCGGAAAACTATAGAGAACTGGCTCAAAAGTATCACAATGAACTGATTGAGCATGTATCGGAACAAGACGACAAGCTGCTTGAAAAGTACATGGAAGGCATCGAGCCCACCATTGACGAAATCAAGATTTGCATACGCAAAGCAACGCTCGAAAATTTGATGGTACCCGTAGTTTGTGGTACGTCTTACAGGAACAAGGGCGTTCAGCCTCTGCTTGATGCCATCGTGAATTATATGCCGGCACCGACAGATGTCAGCTCGATAACCGGTATCAATCCCAAGACGGAAGAAGAAGAGCAACGTCACACCTCTGACGACGAACCGTTTGCCGCACTGGCTTTTAAAATTGCGACGGATCCGTTTGTCGGCAGGCTTTGCTTCTTCAGAATTTATTCCGGTATCTTAAAAACCGGCAGCACCGTGTATAACTCAACGAAGGATTCCAATGAGCGTCTGGGGCGCATCCTGCAAATGCATTCGAACCACAGGCAGGATATTGACTGCTGTTATGCCGGCGATATTGCCGCGACTGTCGGGCTTAAGGTTACGACAACGGGCGATACGCTGTGTGACGTACGTCATCCGATTATTCTTGAATCCATGGTTTTCCCTGACCCGGTTATCCGTGTGGCTATTGAGCCGAAAACCAAGGCCAGTCAGGAAAAAATGGGTATTGCCCTGCAAAAGTTAGGCGAAGAGGATCCAACCTTCAGATGTTATACTGATGAAGAAACGGGTCAGACCATTATCGCCGGTATGGGTGAACTGCATCTGGAAATCATTGTGGACAGAATGCTTCGCGAGTTTAA
>JAAYFA010000045.1 GCA_012728445.1 Clostridiales bacterium
ATACTCGTCCCCACTCTCTGCATCTGTAACTTCTATAATATTTAAAGTTACAGGAGTTGGTGTTGACGTCAAACTCGGTAATATTCTAAATTTGAAATGCATGAAATTGCCTTCGCCTGTGAAGCCATAGGCATTTGAATACGCTATTTTCAGCCTACCCGCAACGGTATTACCGACTTGAATAAGGCTACCTGCACTAACATAGGTAAACTCTACATATTGATAAGAATCAGGAGCGGGAGCGTTGTAAGGAACAAACTCCAGCACCGTTTGGTCAAAAAACAATGCTGCGGTCATAGATCCAACGAGATAAGGAGCTCCCGAAATATCTAACATTACTTCTACAACATCACCTACAGCTCCAGTCGCGCTAACAACGGTAATCAGCGGGGTAGGACCTGCCGCACTTACGGTCATAGGAACGGATATTACGCTCACGAGCATAACAATCGACATCAGTAACCCAAGAGTTCTTTTCATTTTTTCTCTCATTTTGATTTCCTCCTAAATATTTTTTAGTTTTATCATAACAAAATACCGATTTCAAAGTTTAACTTGTTCTAGTGTTTTTTAGGCGAAAAACAATTAAAACCGAGTGTTCAGTAGGCCAAGTTAATTTTAATCTGGAAATTGCGTTATAATTTCTGCTACATATCTTGAGATAACAGTCGCGTCAGCAGCAGTTATAGTGCCATTCCCGTTTGAATCTGCAGCCAACATTGCGTCGCCCGATAATGCGGTCAATTCTGCCACGTGACGCAATACCAATGTAGCGTCTGCTGCGGTGATCGCGCCATTTCCATTCGTGTCGCCTTTCATCACCCACTGCGCCGTAACGGTAACATCATCAGCAGGGAATACTGCCGGAATTGCTGTGTCCCATGCTTTAAACACATAGTTTGTTCTCGTTGGATTTGCAGGGGCTACAACAGGGGAACCAACATCGCCGGTCAAGGGACCTATAACAGTGCCGCCACCGGTTACAAAGGTGATGGTGCTGGTTGTGATTACGCCTTCTGTTGGTAATGTAATGTCCGCGCCCGTGAAGTCACGAGTATAATCATAGTTCGGATTGCCCTGATATGCTATGATCTCGTCGCAATCATCATATTTTGTAATGTAGCCTTTTAGGTTTGTGCTCGAAGGGTTTCTGAACCAGCGGTCGTCCAAGAAAATACGGGCATCTGTGCCCTCAACGAAATCCTCAGTCGCTTTTAGGTCAAACTGGAAAAGCCACGTGCCCGGAAGTGCACGAGCATATCCGCCGCTGTTTGAGTTTGAGTCGGCCTGGAAGTTAATTTGGATCGCTTGGTATACATCGTATCTTTCACCCGCAGTAAAAGTTGCCGGCCAATTTATATCAGGAATATTTGTCGCGCCGGAGTAGCCGGAACTGGCTTGGTCAAAATAGGCGTTGTCAGCATTGACTGTGAACGCATCTCCGCCGGCGCCCTGTACTTCAAACTTGTTTTTATCAAACATAATAAGATAGTTTTGTGCACCTACACAAAAATTGCTCTCAGGCGTGACGCGCACCGTGAGCACATCATCCTGAGAAATAGTTGCACCCAGTGCGAGGGGTGTAAAGACTTCTGTGCCAACATCATACGTGCCAACCTGCAGGTTGACATCGAGATGGGCAACGTCATTGGTTTCCGCAACAGCTGCTATCGCAAAAACGTTGAATACCAGTGCGATAGCAAGTGCGACGCCGAAAAGTTTTCTTGCTTTTTTCATTAATTCTTCCTCCTTTAAATATTCTATAATTAACCACATTGTGTTTATCGCTGTGGAAAAGCGCTAAAGGTTTGCTTTGCTATTATGGTGTAGGATTGGTGATTTGATCAATATCCTTATAAGCATTTTCAGAATCAACCATCATCCCGGCATCGACACTGTCAATATTGCCGTCGCGGTTGACATCCCCTGCTCTTAAATAACAGGGATCGGGTGCCCAGGAGCTCCGATGGTTTTCGTAGTCAACCAATAAACCGGCATCAATACCGTCAACATTTCCGTCACCGTTTATGTCGCCGAAAATAACAACCGTATAGCTTCTATAAACATTGCCGTTGAGCATGACATTGACAACCGTGCCGGTACCGCAAATAAACTCCGAAGATTTTTCAAGCTCCAAAGTGGCTCCGCCAATTGGTACGACGTGATTTTCAAGCGAGATTAATCCCAAGGAAAGACCGTAGATTAAGTTTTCGCTTTTATCGATAACCGTATCCGAACCGGGAAAAGCCTCAAGGTCCGGCGCCTGGAACTGTGCTGTAACCTGAGCCGGAGTAAAAGTCAGCGGACAAGCTGCCGGAGACATGGAATAAATGCTGGTGCCGTCGGCAGGGTCATTCATCGCTTGGCGATAAAAAAGATTGGATTCCGGCGGTATCAGTACAGAGGCCACGCCATCAGCGTTATCTTTTACTCGTAACTGAAAACTGATGCAATCCTCGCCCAACGGCCGATTGTAACAGCCGAGCATGCCGGCATTCGAGGTCCCTGTCCACTGTATGAGGATAACACCGTAGTCACTTGAACTGTACCCGGCAGGATAAAAAATCGGATTGCCGGTTGTGTTGGCGTCTAAGTTGCCTGTAACAGTTGTTAACTGACCGAGTTCTTGAAGGTTGAGGTTTGCCTCATCAATTTCAAGTATATCGGCCGAAAAAAGAACCGGAAAACGCATTGAAGTTGCATGATAATTGTTTGCAATATTCAGCGTTACCGTAACGTAGTCCCCGGGATAATTAATTTCAATACCGGTTTTTACAATGACTTGCATGGACTCGTTGCCGACGGGCGTGCCTGCCGCAGAAGCGGTGATTGATAAACAACCAAAGGTGACAAATATGGCAAGGACGGCGGCAATCAGTCTGCGTGAATTTTTCATTTTTATGTACTACCTCCTCAGAGCTTATACCAGAAAGGGGTAACGCCGGGCGGAGGAAAAAAGTTTCCGCCCGGCGGCAAAAAGATTAAAGGTAGGGTTGGGCCAAACCGGTTGTTTGGTCAATGATAGACAAATAGTTGTCGCAGTCCACAAAGAGCCCGGCCTCAATGCTGTCGATGTTGCCGTCGCCATTTACATCCGCGGCTTTAATGAAGCACGCTTCCGTGACGGGATTCCATGGCTCAATAAAGTTCTCTCGGTCGACCAGGATGCCTGCGTCTGTGGAGTCCACGTTGGCATCGCCGTTAATGTCACCGTATATGACAACGGTGAACGTTTCGATTATGTTCATCGCGCCATCAAGCAGGTCAACAGTAGCGCCTGTGCCGGGGCCGCCGGGGCCATCGTTAAACCTAACATCTCCGCCTTGGCTTGCATCAACATAACCCTGTGCCCCGAATCCAAGGCTCAAACCTGCAAGCAGGTTGGGGTACCCGGGCAAGCCAATGACAACACCGGGCTCGATCGCTTCAAGAACGATTTCAATTTCGCCGGCGACAAGGTTTGAAATTGCGGTATGCAGAGCAGCGGCCGCATCGTCGATGATTTGCTGATTTTCCAATGTGTTATTCATTTGAAGTGGGACTGCTACTGCGTTAGCGAAGGCTAGTGCAAAGGGGCCCCAACTGTCCGTCGTATATTCCGCTTCGAGTTTCGTGCCGGCAATCGCCAGCTCAGCAAGAAGCTGGGTGTAGTCAGCTACTCTGACAAGTTGTTTATAAGTTTCAATCAAGGTTTCCCGCGCGGCGTTAACCTTGGTCTGGCGCAAATTCACATCGGTATCTGCACTGACAACCATGGCAAAGTTGTACGCTTTTTGGAACGCTGCCCAAGATAAGGTGGTGTATTGCCCCTCGGACAGATTGCCTGCCGCGGTGATTGCAGCGGTTGTCTCGTTGAGCCTGGCTTTGACTGCCGGCACACGAATCATTCTGCTCGCATACAGGTTTAGCCTGTGGAGGGCGTAAGATATATCAACACCCTTGAGCGTAACCATATTTGCTTGCGCTTGCGCAAGATCGATGTTCCACTGTGCTATGTCCGCATTGTACTGTGTGATTTGTTCCTGTGTCGCGTCTACGGGTAGAACCGGTTTTTTCGGCAACTGCTGGGAATTGTAAAGCCGACCGCAGTTATCTTCTTCTCTTTCATAGTTGAGATATGTATACGGTACATAGTCCGCAATACCGATGTGGCTGTACGCAGGGTCGTCATACTCCAGACCCTCGTTGGAAGGTTTCACAGACTCCATCGCATTTTTGATTATAGTGACACCGGCTGCAAGCTCACTTTCTTCAAGTGCCGCAATAGCGTATTCCAAGTCTTCCATTGCATATTCGAAAGCCATCGCAACCTGTATCATAAAGTTATCGCCCTTACGTGGTGCGTACACCAGGGAAACTGCATTTTCCATTTCTGCCATATATGCTTCCCAAGCCCACTCATCAGCGTAGTTTGCGGGGTCGCGCCGCTTGTTTACTTCAGACCGGAATAAGGCGGGCAGACCAAAGTCATCGTAGAACACAACATACGACTTACCCGAATGCGCCCAAATATCGTCTCCAACGCCTGCTTTTGTAGGCGTCGCTTTATAGGAAAAAGTGGATGTATAAGCTCCGTTTGCCGGCCTAACAGCCTCGGGGTCGACAACAAAGACATCAGAATTCCAAAGGCCGCCGTCTTTATTCGTGCTTATATTGCTGAATGGAGCCGCCGTAACGCCCACTAGTGCGGGATGGACGGTAGCTGCCGTGCGAGAGATGGTCGCATCTAAATCGTGACCATCCGTTTTGTCGCGCCTAAACTGGAACTGAGCATCAGCAAGATCCGAGAGAGAGTCGTTTTGATTTAAATATACACTCTTATAATAAGATGTATGCTTGTTATTTGCGTTCGAATCGTTTGCTCTAAAGTTTCGCCCATCGTCTATAGAATTAGAAATGTATGAAAATGCCATTGCTGTGAGCGGTGTTTCGGTCAGCTTTGTGTTAAGCTCTGTGTACACATCGTAGCGCATGGTTACTACAAGCTTACCACCCTCTGCAAAAGTACCGCTGAGCGTGCAGTTGAGGGACTCACCGCCGTTGATAGTTTGGCCGGCCAAGTTGGTCGGGGTAATAGCAGGAATGTTGGTGGTGATTTCCACAATTTTAATTTTATAAAGGCTATCCTGCGTGAAGGTGCCTGATTTGTTGGTGGCACCTGTGTTAAGGCCCATTGATTCGTTGTTGATTGCGAACGTGGTAGCCTTACCGATTTGATTGGGTATGGCCAACTCCGGATTCGCAAATTCCTGCGGAGAACTTAAGCCCATCAGGTTTGTCAACAATGGCAAGATTGCCTGCAATATGGGTGCTCTCCTGTTGTAAAGCGCTGTCAGTAGTCTTTCGACAATGCCTTTGAGTTCCGTATTGGTAATGATTTGGTCAAAAGTTGTGTAATTCCCAAGCGTATCCGGGAAAACAACATTTAACAGCTTTGCGACGGTGTCTATCAAAACCTTTTTAATGGTTTTGCTTGCAAGCTCCGAATCAGCGCGGTGGTCAAACAGTGCGAACAGGTTCGTGGTGTTTAAATCCATAATGTCGCGCAGGAGCCTGTTGACAAACAGTTCTTTCGTGCTACCACCGACAGATGACGGCAGCCAGTTAGGATTAATGACGGAGAACATAATGGTATCGAGTGCTGCCCAGCCACTTGTTTGGCTTAAGGTCAGGTTCAGCAAACCGCCATAATTAATTCTGACATAATCAACAAGCTTAAGTAATACTGTGTCAAGACCTAAACCGTAAGCGAGAAGCCCTTGGCCGGGCAGTGAGCCAGACGCCGGGTTCATATCAATTAATTGGTTGAGTCCATAAACTGCAAAGTCCGCTAGCATGTAGAGAACACCGTTAAGTGTCTTGGGCTGCGCAGCGTAATCAATTTGCGGGATGTATTGCGCACAAACCTCTTTAAGAGCATACCAAGCAACTTCCACGAGCGAATCTGCATCGGATGGAATGTTTATGTTGCGAATGGAGCCGTTGAGGAAGGAACGTAAAACATAAGAGAAAAGTTGCTGGTAGTTCATCTCATCAATTTCTTGCTGTGTGGCAGTTTCGACAAACTCTTTGAAGACGCTGTTGCCGAGAAGCCCAAAAATGTACTTGGTTGCTGCCGTGAGGTTATCAAGGGCTTTGGTGTTATCGCCCGCAACCCAACCGGTATAGGTGAGCGTGACGGCATCAATAATTTCAAACAAAATATTGTTGAGCTCGGAAACGAAAGTTGTTCCGGTCGCGAAAGTATGCGCAGGCACCGTGTAGTTAATATCTAAAAGCTGCGCATATTCGTTTAGGTTGGATTCGTTGCCGGGGTCATTTTCGTTCAGCGGGTCATAAACAACGCCGCATAATTCACGCACGACTTTTTTAAGCTGAACATTAAGCAGCGGCACCAAAATAATGTTGTATACATTTGCAAGAAGATCTTCTGCAAAATCGTAGGCGGGAGCAGTGCTGCCAACTATATTGATAAATGGTGCAAGTGCAGGAGCGATACCCGGTTTTTCTGTCGTTCCGACAAACAAACCGGTGATGAGGTCTTGAACCATTTGGTCCATTGTTGTTGTGACAGGTTCCGGCACGGGGTCAACATCCGGATAGACTTTTTTAAAGAGCGACTCTTTAAGCATCTGATTGACATTAATTTCGCTCAGGTCAACAAAAGAGTTGACAAGACCCATGTCGAGAGTACCGTCAATCGCTTGTGAAATGATCGTTTTATTGTCGCTCAAAAACTGAACGAGCGCATAGATAACATTTGTGTCCGCTGTAGCGACGGGTGTATTTCTTCTTCTGGGCACATTAATTGCTGTAAAATTAAGACCCCCTAAGTCGCCAAGAAGCCCTTGAGCCGTGCTCCAAAGTGAACCGTTCGTCAGGCCGAAGATACTGTCCAAGGCATTGTCAATTGACGAGAGATCGAGTACGCCAATAATGCCCGTGTCAATAATCAAAGAACCGTCTTTATCGTTCATATCTTTGAGCATTTTGTCAAGAAAATCGAGCGTCATTGAACTGCATTGATCAAGGGTAAAGCTGGGTTTGTCGTGGTCGTCGTACTGGGATGCGGGGATGGCAGCATCTTTGTACGTTGCCTTGGCACTCGCAACCACGCTTAAGAACGAAGACATGATAACGACTGCCATGAGAAAGCTGAGAATTCTTTTTGCTTTTTTCAAGTTTTTGCACCTCCGTTTAATATTGCTTGTTGATTTATGATGACTGACAAGTTTCTGCCTTGTGTCACATAGTCCTATATATTGTATGCGCCTTACACCTTTGGTTTATTCCGACAGCTGCGCATACAAGCCTAATATGGATTGACTAATTGTTTTGCTGCATCCCCCCTGCTCTTGATTTTGCAATCTTCTGCTGTTGAACCGCAACAAGCGGTGTATTGCCTACAGAAAATCTAAATAGTAGGTTCATTGATTTGTGCTGTGTAAGTTGACGTTTTTGCCATAACAAGCCGAAACTCCCCTTATCGCCGATAAGGGAAAAATAATCCTAAAATTCCAACTTTATTATCCATTTAAATATACCCTAATGTCCCCGTTTTGTCAATGTATTTAAAAAATCATTTGATATTTTAGTCGTTTTCAACAAAGATAGCCGTGCATTTTTGTCCACAATAAATAGTTAACCAACTGTCTTTGGCATTGTAACTCTTTTCTACCTTAATCATACCACAATTCAGTTAAAAATCAAGTTTTTTGCCGCTGTTTGCGAAAGCGTTTTCGCCTGTTTTCTGCGGATTTTGCCCGAGCAAATACGCCTATTATATATTGTATAGGAAAAAGGTGTTTTAAGACAAAATTAATCTTGCAAGCACGACGGCTTTACAGCCATTTCAAGCGATTGCTTGGTGACGATTGTTTATCGCTTGTTGAAAGTCAATCCATCCGGGGTTTTAAAAGATTTTGTTTGACAAGCCTTTGAGGCGTAAAGCCGTTTCACCTTACAAGACTTTTTAATAAAACACCTCGTTAATCAGTGTAAAGCCTTATTGTGGCAGATAAGAGCAATAATTAACATTTTTTACCTTGACATTAATTCTGATTTGTGGCGTAATTATATAAGGAGTATAGATTTTGGATGCCGGACACCCTATTTTCTCTTGATTCCCTGCTTTTATGACGGATTTAAAATAAAAATAGTATATGGAGTGAACAATTGATGGAACAAGTAACAAAGCTAAAGTATTTTGCCGCCGGCGAATGGCACGAATCAAAAACCAAGAAGTACATGGACGTATTTAACCCTAGCACGGGAGAGGTACTTGCCCAAACCCCCTGCTGTACCGTACAGGAGGTTGAGGAAGCGATTGCTGCGGCAAAAAAAGCGTTTGTAGGCTGGTCACAAACACCTGTGTTCAAGCGCGTGCAGGTGCTGTATAAATTCCGTGACTTGGTTGAGAAACACATGGACGAACTGACGGATATAGTGGCACGCGAGCATGGAAAAAATTTAGCGGAAGCGCGGGGCGATATCCTCAAGGGGAAGGAGCCGGTCGAGTTTGCCTGTTCCGCGCCTTCTTTGATGCTGGGCGAAAGCCTGATGGACACCTCCACGGGATACGATACCGTGCTTTACAAAGAGTCGGTTGGCGTGTTTGCCGGTATTGTGCCGTTCAACTTCCCCGGTATGATACCCATGGGCTGGATGGCGCCATTATGTATTGCTACGGGCAATACAATGGTTATTAAGGCGGCCTCCATGACACCGATGACTGCCATGCGCCTCACGGAGCTTTGGCACGAAGCCGGTTTGCCGGCGGGCGTGCTCAACATTTTGACCTGTTCGCGCAGCGAGGCTGAAATTTTTCTGACGCATCCGGACATTAAAGGCGTCAGCTTTGTCGGCTCAACCGCAGTCGGTCTGCACATTTATTCCACTGCAGCCGCCAACGGCAAAAGAGTGCAAGCTCTTTGTGAGGCGAAAAACCATGGACTGGTGCTTGAAGATGCCGCGCTTGAGCGCAGTGCAAGGGGTATTATTAACTCCGCATTTGGCTGCGCGGGCGAGCGCTGCATGGCTTTGCCGGTTATTGTCGCACAGGAGAGCATAGCAGACCATCTTGTTTATTTGCTCAAGAAGTTTGCCAAAGAGCTTAAAATGGGCCCCGCCTACGATAAAACAACGGACCTTGGTCCAACCGTCACCGCCGAGCACAGAAAATCCGTTATTAAATGGATTGAAAAAGGAATTGAAGAAGGCGCGGAGCTTGTGCTGGACGGCAGAGATGCAACCGTAGAGGGCTTTGAGAACGGTTTCTACCTCGGCCCGACCATTTTTGACCACGTAACACCGGAGATGAGCATTGGCAATAAGGAAATCTTCGGTCCGGTACTTTGCATCAAAAGGGTGAAGACCTTTGAAGAAGGCCTTGAACTGATGAATAAAAGCGAATTCGGGAACGGGTCGGTTATTTTTACGCAAAGCGGTTATTATGCAAGAGAGTTTTCAAAACACACACAGGCCGGCATGGTCGGCGTCAATGTCGGTATCCCCGTCCCCGTGGGTATTTTACCGTTTACGGGGCATAAAAACTCATTTTTCGGCGACCTTCACGCCCTGGGCAAAGACGGCGTAAGATTTTTTACAGAAACCAAGACCGTAACCACCCGCTGGTTTGATGAAGAAGAAATGAAAGCGGACAAGGTGGATACGTGGGATGGGTCTGTGGGAGGCTGAGTGGAGAAGCAATAGTGGGGCGATTGAGAAGCAATAGTGGGGCGATTGCGAAGCAATAGTGGGGCGATTGCGAAGCAATAGAGAAGCAATAGAGAAGCAGTAGAGAAGCAATGGGAGAACGACGCAGGAACAAGAACGAAGAAGGTGAATACGCCCTACGTCCCCCCATTGCTTTCCCATCGCTTTCCCATCGCTTTCCCACCGCTTTCCAAACG